>JAEUJT010000080.1 GCA_016793525.1 Archangium sp.
CAGGCCTTCGTCTTTGAACCCCGCCATCACCACCGCCACGACGGAGGCGAGGCCGAACCGGCCGGTGCAGAGGAACCCGACGGTCGCCGCCGCGAGCAGCCCAAGCGGGAGATCGAGGTACGTCGAGCGCACGTGCACCCAGACCAGCGGCGCAGAGAGCGCCACCGCGAGGCCGAGCAGCCTGCCTCTTCGCGAGGTGATGAGGGTGGGCCACCAGGCCTCCGCCGCTGACGCGACGGAGAGCAGCATCAAAAGGCTGCCGGCCAGCACGTGCGCGTCAAGCGCGTCGACGCCGAGCCCCACCCAGCTCACGGCCAGCGGCCACAGCGGCGGGTATCCGGCGGGACCTACGCGGAGGGCGGGGTCGAGCGCCGCGCGAACGCCCTCGCTGAACCCCAGCGCCTCGATGCGGGCCTTGGCCAGCCAGACGAACTCGTCCCACCCAGTGGGGACCGACGGGCGCGCGAGCACGAGCGCGGAGAGCACCGCCAGCGGCACCCAGGGGGTGGAGGGCGTCGCCGGCGTGGTCCGAGTGCGCCACAGCGTCACGAGCAGGGCGGCACCGAGCACCCCGCCCGCGGGCCCAAGCGCCACCGCGAAGAGCCCCGCGATGGCGGCCCATGTGGAAGTCGGTGAACGGAGCGTGTCGACCACCCGCGCCCGAGTCAGCAGCGCCATCAGCACCGAACCCGCGGCGTGGAGCGCGAGGAGGCCCAGCAGCGCGCTCATCGTGCACGCTCGCAGCTGAGGAGACGGCCGCCGCAGCTGAGCTTCAGCCGGGCGTCGCGTGTCGTCATCTCCAGCGCGCTCATTTCGCGCGCTCACAGTGGAGGTTTGCGCTCACGGTGCGCTCTCGCAGAGGAGGTGCACCGGGTCTTCGCGCCGGCAGAGGACTTTGAGTCGCGTGCCGTGCACCTGCAACTCCAGCGCGCCCGCCGCGACGTCTGGCCGAGTGGGGAGTGTGTAGGTCAAGAGCGGGTCGAGCACGTCATCGTCTTCGTGCACCACCTGCACCGCGGTCTGCGGCCACGGCATTTCGCTCCTCAACGTCTCGAGCGAGGCGCGAATCGTCGAGGCCATCTCCGCGCGGCGCGGAGGTGAATCGGCGCGCAGCGCCAGCACCGTCACCACGCCTGGTATCGCCGCCATGGCCAGCAGCGCCGCGACCGCGAGTGGGTGTCGGGCCCTCTGTCGCAGCAGCACCGCCACCACGGCCAACGCCAGTCCGGAGCCGAGCAGCGACTCCGCAGCGTGAGGAAAGTGGAGCCTTGGAGCGTGGCCGACGCCGTTGGCCCCATCGAGCACGACGTTCTCCGCGGTCGGCAGCGTGAAGGAGTCGTCAGGTGTTGGCACGCGGGCCGGGCGCTCTAGCAGGCCTTGGGCCCGCCGGTCACCGCATCAGCTTCGGCAGCTGCGTCGTCAACACCCCAAGCCCCACCGCCGTCACCTTCTGGTGCAGCGCGTACGTTCGCGTGCCCGGCACGACCACCACCAGGTGCTCGAGCTTCAGGTCGGTCAGCGCCGCCCGCATCGACGGGGTCAGCCGCGCCACGTCGGTGCGCTTGAGCTCGAAGCCCCACGGCTTGCCGTTGACGTGCGCGAACAGGTCGAGCTCGGCGCCGGCGTGGGTCGACCAGAAGAAGCACTCCGTCGGCGAGAGGCGCAGCTGGCGGATGACGGCCTCGAGGGCGAAGCCTTCCCACGAGGCGCCCACCACCGGGTGCACGTCGAGCGTCTCCCGCGAAGCGACGCCCAGCAGCGCGTGCAGCAGCCCGGAGTCGCGAAAGTACAGCTTCGGCGACTTCACCTGCCGCTTGCTCACGTTGGCGAACCACGGCTGCAGCTGGCGCACCATGAAGGTCGAGGTCAGCAGGTCGACGTAGCGCGCCACCGTCTTGTGGTCGGCGCCGAACGCGCGGCCGAGCTCAGACAGGTTCAGCACCTGCCCGTGTACGTGGGCCAACATCATCCAGAAGCGGCGCAGCGTGACCGCGGAGATGCGCAGGTCGAACGACGGCACGTCGCGCTCGAGAAAGGTGGTGACGTACTGCCGCAGCCAGTCGAACGCGTCGGCGTCGGTGCGGGCGAGCCAAGCGCGCGGGTAGCCTCCGCGGAGCCACAGGCGGTCGAGCCCAACCACCTCGTCGTGGCTGAACGGCGTCAGCTCGAGCATCGCCGCCCGCCCGGTGAGCGACTCGCTCGACTGCCGCAGCAGGTCGCCCGACGCGCTCCCCAGCACCAGAAAGCGCCGGTTCTTCTTCTGGTCGACCAACACCCGGAGCGCGGGGAACACGTCGGGCACCCGCTGCACCTCGTCGAGCACGATGAGCCCGGTGAGGTGCTCCAGAGCGAGGTAGGGGTTCGCGAGCCGCGCCACGTCGCGCGCGTCTTCGAGGTCGAAGCGCGTCACTGCACCTTTTCGAAACGGCGCCGCTCCGGCCACGTCGCGCGCCAGCGTCGTTTTGCCGCACTGGCGCGGGCCCACCAGCGTCACGACTGGGTGGGTGCGGAACAGGTCTCGCACGGCGGTGAGCGCTCGAAGCCGTTTCATGGATACCTTGAAGATAGGGAGTTTGATTCCCAGATTTCAAGGTCGTTTCACAAGACGCGGTGTGACGGCGCGGCGGTCATTGCGCGCAGGTTCAGCTCACGCGGGTTCATCTCACAGTGACGACGAAGTCTTGCTGATCGTTGCCCACGATGAGCCGCAGCACCGCTTGCCCGGGCTTGCGGCCGCGCACGAAGAGCGAAGACCGCCGGCGGGTGACGCCCTCGTCATTCACCCACTCGTCTTTCTTCACCATCGGGTTCCAGAACCACTCGGCGACGTTGCCCTTCACCGACAGCTCAGCGGTGCCGGAGCGCTCGTCGACGAGGAACTCCTGCACCTCGCCCACCTTGAGCTCGATGCGCTCGGCGTCGTTGAGCAGCGGCACGGTGAACCCCGACGGGTACTCGTAGCTGCGCTGAATGCCCGCGGTCTGCTCGTCTTCGAACTTCTCGGCGGTGATGAACTCCTGCTTCGCCTCGGGGCCGCGCAGGGCCGTCGCGTCTTCGGTGTAGACGCGCCGCCAGTCGCCCCGGTCGAGCGGAACGAAAGACACACACCCCGTCGTCAACAGCCCCGTCAGCAGCAGCATCGTACGCATGGGCCGAGATGATGGCAGAGGTCGCCGCCGAGGTGGAGCCTCAGCGTTGGTGGCCGCAGCGGACCTCGAGCTCGGGGTGGGCGCGAGCGAAGGCGCGGAGCGCGTGGAATGTCTCGCGACTCCCATCGGCGTCTTCGGAGAACGAGCCCGGCTCGACGTCGTGGTCCCAGCCCCAGCGGGTGTGGCTCACGTCGCCGGTCAGCAGCACCGGCCCGGTGGTGGTGCGCGCCAGGTAGGCCACGCTGCCCGGCGTGTGCCCCGGCACCCACAGCGCGTAGAGCGAGCCGTCGCCGAAGACGTCGCGCACCCCGGCGATGCCTGTCGCTCCCAGTCGCTCCTCGAAGGTCAGCTCGTGCACGGCTTTCCCCTCGAGCGTGCGGTCGATGGTGCCGCGGGTGAAGAGGTGCATCGCCGCCGAGGCCGTGGTCTCTCCCGGGCCCACGTACACCGGCGTCTCCGCGGCCAGGTCCGGCAGGCCGAGCACGTGGTCGAGGTGGAGGTGGGTGAGGAACACGCCCGCCGGTGGAGTCGCTTGCACGGCCAGCCAGTCGCCGAGCGGCTGGTGAAAGGTGACGCGCTCGAGGT
>JAEUJT010000085.1 GCA_016793525.1 Archangium sp.
TCACGGCTTGTGCGGAGCGGTCACGGCTTTTGCGCCACCACCGGGGGCCGGCGGCGGATCACCACCGATTTTCGGGTGGCGTAGTCTGGCGACTCCCGAGCCACCACGGTGATGAGGTTGTTGCCCTCTTTGAGCGCGAAGTCGGTGGTGAACTTCACCCGGTCTCCGTCGTCGGGGGAGCGCGCCTTGAAGAACACCTTCTGGTCGTTCACCAGCACGAACACGTCGAGCAGCTGCGGGTCGATGACAACGCTCGAGAGGGTGAAGCGCTCGGCGTCGACCACGGTGCCGCCCTGGCTCGGGTCGACGTTCATCGAGATGGCCGCGGGCGAACGGAACGGCACTGCCTCGACGCCCGCCGGAACCGCCGGCTTGGCGCTTGCGGGGCCCTTCGCGTCGGTCAGCCTGACGAAGGCGAAGCGTTCCTTGTCTTGCCACTCGATGCGGGCGGTGCTGGCGCCTTTCGCCAGCTGCGTCACGGTGGCGCCTTTGGGCAGCCGCGCGATGATGCGGCCCTTCGCATCGCCGCTGGCCAGCACCTCAGCCTTCTCGTTCAGCTTCACCACCTGCTTGGCGGCGTCGAAGGCGAGCGGCTTGGCGTCGTCGGGCGCCACGGGGATGAACACCTTGTCGGTGGTGAATTCTTCGAGGGGCTCGTCGATGACGGCGAGCACCAGCCCGAACTCGTCACCGCGGTAGGCCTTCTTCACCTCGAGCTGGAACTTCGCCGAGCGCGTCTCACCGGGGGGGATCTCGCCCAGCTTGAACCGGCCCTTCTCGATGAAGATGTTCTGGTCGGCCGCGTTGCGAATGCTGGTGAACGTGTCTTGCGCTCGGCCGGTGCCCACGTTGGTGACGTCGACCCACAGGGTGACGTCTTCGCCGCGCTGCACGACGCCGTCGTTGTTGCAGGCCGCGCAGGAGTCGTTGACCGACCAGGTAAAGGCGAACTGGGGCCGCGGTTGCTCAACGAAGGTGAGCTCATCGTTTGTGGTCTCGGCGAGCAGGCCGCTGTCGTCTTGCAGCTTCACCGTCACGCCGTCCCGGCGGGAAGACAGGTCTTTGGGCAGCTTCACCGACACCGCCCAGGTCTTCTTCTCTCCGGGCTTGACCAGGCCGAAGAGGAACTCGCGGCGATCGAGGTAGCCGTTTTCAGACTCGGTCCACGCGCGCAGTCGGCGAATTGGCTCGGCGCCCTTGTTCTCGACCGAGAGCTCGAGCTGCACGGTCTCTCCGGCGGTAAGCTTCTTGTCGGCCGACGGCTTGAGGCTGGAGTCGAGCACCACCTTCTTCGGCGTCTCCCCGCCCGACCAGTCGAGGCCCAGCTCGGAGATGGCGGCGTTGATGCGGTCGTCTTCTTTGCGCCGCGCCTCGGCGACGAAGACCTTGCTCGCCTCGAGCATCTTGTCGCGCTTGGTGAAGGGCGCGGTGAGCACCAGCTCGCGGGCGAACTGCACCTCGAAGTCTTCTTTGATCTCGTCCTGCGCCTCGGCGTCGAGTTGGTCGTCCAGATCTTCTTCAGACGGGGGCTCGGAGTCGGTGAGCGGGTGCTTGTCTTTCGCGCCCTTGGCCGGAGCCGCCTTGGGGTCTTTCTTGTCTCCCTTCTCGGCCTTGGCGACCTTCTCTTTTTCCTCCTTGAGGTACTTGAGCGTCTCGAGCGGCTTCTCGCGCACCACGACGTCGTCCCGCTTCTTCACCGCGGCGGCGTTGCTCGGGTTGCCGAAGTGGTGGTCGAGGTCGGCCTCGCCCATCGACTTGCGCGGGGAGAACAGGTCGACTCGCTCTTTCGAGACGCGGGTCGGCACGAGCTGAATGTCGGGCGTGATGCCGACCTCTTGAATCGAGATGTCGCCGGGCGTGAGGTACTTGGCGATGGTCAGCTTGAGCGCGCTGTTGTCGGGGAAGTCGTACAGCACCTGCACCGAGCCCTTGCCGAAGGTCTGCCGGCCGACGATGACCGCGCGGTTCAGGTTCTTGAGCGCTCCGGCGACGATTTCAGAGGCCGAGGCGCTGCCCGCATTGACCAGCACCACGATGGGATACGCGTCGTCTCCGTCGTCGGCGTGGGCGCGCTTCTCTTCGCGCAGCTTCTCGGCCATGCCCACCGTCGCCACCACCACGCCCGACGAGATGAACAGATCAGACACCTGAATCGCCTGGTCGAGCAAGCCGCCGGGGTTGCCGCGCATGTCGAGCACGATGCCCTTGAGCCCGTCTTTCGCGCCTGACGCCTTGGTCTGGGTTTCGAGGTCGTTGAGCGCGGCCTGGAGATCGCGCGTGGTGTTCGCCTGGAAGTTCTTGATGCGCACGTAGCCGACGCTCTGGGCCAGCAGCTTCGACTGAATCGATTCGATGGTGATGCTCGCGCGGGTCAACGTCTGCTGCTGCGGCTTGTCCCAGCTCTTGCGGCTGATGGTGATGGTGACCTTGGTGTCGACCGGGCCGCGCAGCTTCCCCACGGCTTCGTTGAGGTCCATGTTCACAGTCGACTCTTCGCCGATGCGAATGATCTGGTCGTCTTTCTTCACCCCCGCGCGAAATGCCGGCGTCTTCGGCAGCACCTTGACCACGGTGAGAATGCCCTCGCGCATCTGAATGACGAAGCCGAGGCCGCCGAACTCACCTTTGGTGGTGAGCTTCATCTCGTTGAACAGCTCGGGCCGCAGCAGAACGGAGTGCGGGTCGAGCGTGTTCAGCATGCCGTTGATGGCGGCGTATTCGACGTCGCGCGTGTCGGGCAGCGGGCGCATGGCGTGCGAGACGAAGTCGAACACGTCTTTCAACGTGAAGCTCATCTTCCACAGGGAATCGACGTGGCTGATGTCGAACTCCTTCACCTTGCCGTTGGCCACGACGCGCACCTTGCCGCTCTCAGCGGTGCCGTCGACCAGCACGTCGGGCACGGTCTTCTCGACCGCCTCGAGCGCTGACACCATCATCTCCTTCGGGCGCACGCGCTTGGGGTCGACGTAGTTGTCTTTGACGTACAGAATCACCTTGGTCAGCACCCGCAGCGCGCTCAGGTCGTGCACCGGCTTGCCGCTGTCGTCAGGGGCGTGGCGGTTGGGCGCGGCGATGGCGTCGGCGGCGATCGTCAGGGTGAGGGGAGAGCGGTCATTGCCGGCCAAGGCCCAGGCCAGCATGAGAGAGGCGATGACCGTCAGGCGACGAAGGGAGGACATGGAGGAGAGTCTCA
>JAEUJT010000087.1 GCA_016793525.1 Archangium sp.
GGCCGCTCGCCGCGGTGGAGGCCTTCTCCGACGAAGCGCCGGCCTCGGTGAGACTGAGCATCGACGTCGACCCGGGGGCCATGCTGTAGCGGGCGCCCTCTGGACCAAGCCAGAAGTTGGTAACCCGCAACCATCGTCGAACGGTCGTGCTCGGTGTCAGCTCAACCGGCATCGCCTGTCTCCCAGGCGCTGTACCTCGGCCCGGGAGTCAATCGGCTGGCACCACGGGTGTGCTTCGCGACGGCCACGGCCCGGTGACCGCCCATTTCAGCGGAGGGCCGCGCGGCGCGTGGAAAATCGACCGCGTGACGGCCATTTCGGGTCCGTCGCTTCCCGAGGCGCCGGTTCTCGACGTTGGTCTGGCACACCCGCCTGATGACGCCGCCTGGCAGCTGCGGGTGAACGCCGTCTCTCACTCGGCGACGTAGCCCACGTCAGCGGCGCGCGGGTCGAAGCGCCTCGACCCACGCCCACACATGCCCTGGCTACTGAACGGTAACCGTGGTGTCGACGGCCACCGGCGGCAAAATCGCCGTCGGGTTGGCGCCGGTGCCGACGAGCTCGGCGGCCAGCGTCATGCCCGCGCCCACGCAGCTCATCGGGAGCGTGAACTCCACCAGGCCGGAGCCAGGCATCGTCTCGGTCGCCGACACCGCCGTCGGGCACACCGCCACCGGCAGGCCCGCGAGGGTGAAGGAGATGCGCACCTGGCCTTCGCCACTCGCGCCGAGCTTGAAGTTCGTTACGTTGACCGAGACCTTCGAGCCCCTGGCCAGCGTCTTCGGATCTTCGTCGGGCACGTTGAACGAGATGCGCGGCTTCTGACCGTTGAAGAACGCGAAGGCGGTGAGCATCGAGGTGAGGCGGTCGACGTTGGTGCTGTTGAACTCGACCAGGCCGTTGAACGTCACGTCGGCGGAGGTGGCGGCGGCCGGGTCGGTCTTGAGGCGGAGCGACTCCACCAGCATCGTCGAGCGCGCACCGCTCGACACGTTGCGGCTGAAGGTGCGGTCGGCGAGCGCGCCGGGCGGCTTGGGCAGCGTGAAACCCTGGGCGGCCTTCGCCGGGTCGACGAACACCTGCCAGATGTGCTCCGCGCCGTCGGTGAACGTCACGCGCATCACCTGCACGCCAGTGGTCGAAGGCGGGCTGGAGAACGCGAACGTGCGGCCGGCGAGCGAGCCCTGGGTCGCGTCGATGAAGTTGTAGTTCCCCTTGGGCGGCGCGGGCGGGAACGTCAGCGACGAGAAGTCCATCGGGGTCGTGCCCTTGGGGTCGAACGCGAGCTTGTTGTTGGGAATGCGCGGGAACAGCGCCGACGCCGCGAGGCCCGCAGCTTTGTTGGTGAGGGCGGCCGCCGAGGCAGAGAAGAAGACCGCGACGTAGTCAGAGCCCTCGAGGCCGTGGTGCGTGGGCGCCATGCGGAGCTGAATCAGGCCCTCAGGCAGATCTCCCAGCTTGTCGAGCTTGCTGTCTTTCGGGGTCGTGTTCACCGCGGCGCCGAGGCCGAGCGGCACGACGCCGCGGCCGGGGAAGTTCGCGCCCGCCACCACCACTGTCGCGTCGGCGAACTCACCGTCGAACTGGGGCAGCGTCGGCATGCGCGCGGCGAAGGTGAAGCTGAGCGGAATGGCGTTGCTGCCCGCGCCCGGCAGGTAGTTGAGGTTCTGCTCGGTGAACTGGCTCAGGTCGCTGTAGTCGTAGGTCTGCGAGTTCGAGTCGTACGCCACGGGCTTCAGGGTGAAGCCGACGTCGCGCACCAGCGAGGAGTGGAACGTGCGGAGCAGCGGCACGAACGTGGCCACGATCGAGCCGTAGTCGATGTTGTTGACGTTCATGAGCAGCTTGTCGATGGGCAGCTCGCCCAGGGAGACGTCGCCCGACAGCGCCCACGCGGTCTGCGTGCCACAGGTGCCGGCGGCGATCTTCGTCTCGTCGGGCGCGCCGCTCGAATCGGTGCACACGTTGGGCAGGCCCTGGCCAGAGATCTGCGCCTTGATCGACTGCTCGGTGAGCGCGAGGAACACGCCGGCCGGCAGGGGCACGTCTTGGCGGTCGATGATGTTGGCGATCTTGATGTCGGTCAGCGTGTTGGGGCCGAGCAGCTGCGTCGTCGACAGCGTGGTGATGCCGCCCAGCAAAGACAAGCCGGCGATGCCCGCGTGGACCTTCGACGACATCGGCACGCCGGTGAACGTGCCCTTGTACCCGCCGAACTTGTCGGGCGCGTTGCGGCGAAGGTTGATGGAGAGAAAGTCTTTGTCGGCGCTGGTGCCGGAGTAGTTGGCGATGGTGGTGTAGTTGTAGTCGGCGTGGAACGCCGACACCGAGTAGCTGCCTGACGGCTGACCCGAGAGCTGCACCATGCCTCGCGCGTCGGTCTTCACCGAGGCGCTGCCGTTCTGTTGAATGACCGTGCCGTCGGGCTGCGACAGCACCACGTCGACCATGGGCACCGGGCGACCGGTCATTTCATCGGTGACCACCACGCCGACGCCGGACGATGGGCCAGAGACGACGAGCGCCTTGGCGGTGCAGGTCGCGCCGCCGACGGTGACCGACACCGCGGTGACGGCGCTCGCTCCGGCGGTGGCCGCGGTGAACTCAGCCGAGGCGCCAGTGCCGCTACCCGTGAGGTTGCTGCCCGAGGGCGCCGACCAGGTGCCGCCGGCCTTGATGATGATGGGCTCGGTGCCTTTCCACGTGGAGACGAAGAAGGTGCGCTTCGCGCCGGGCTTGAGCACCACGAAGTCGGGGATCACCTGGCACTTGGTGGCCTCGGTGGCGGCTGGGGGCGGAACGCAGGCACCGTTGCGGCAGACCTGGGTGCCGCAGTCGCTGTCAGCGGAGCAGAGCGCGCCGACACAGCGCCCCTCGTCGCACTGGCAGCCGAGCGAGCCGCCGCAGAAGTCGAGCGCGTACGAGCCACGAGCCATGGCGCCGCAGTCGTCTTTGGTGCGGCAGGCGGGCTCGCACTGCTGCGTCTCGACGTTGCACGAGAAGAGGCGGCTGTCGGGGCAGTCGTCCGACGTGACGCAGCCCTTGGGGCCGGCGTCGATTCCAGCGTCGACGCCAGGTGATGTCGCGCCGCAGCCGGCCAGGGCCACCAGCGCAGCAGCGGCCCAGAGTGCATGTCGGTTCATAGAAAGCTCCATCTCGTTCAGCGTGGTGTGACCGCGGCGCCTACACGCCCTCCACGCGCGGGACAAGTGAAGACGAAATGACGAAACGCTTGCGCCGATCGCCGCTAGAACACGGCGCGCATGGCTGACACCGCCGCGGAGCGCGCGAAGGCCCTCACCGCGCTCATCACCCACCACGACCGGCAGTACTACCTGCTCGACGCGCCGGAGATCTCCGACGCCGGCTACGACGCCTTGATGCGCGAGCTGCAGGCGCTCGAGGCGGCACACCCGGAGCTGCGCACCCCGGCGTCTCCGACCCAGCGTGTGGGCGGATCAGTGCTGGCGTCGTTCAGCAAGGTGACGCACCGGCAGCAGCTGCTCTCGCTGGCCAACTGCTTCGACGACACCGAGCTGACCGAGTTCGACGAGCGGGTGCGCAAGACGACCGGAGCCACCGCGGTCGACTACGTCTGCGAGCCGAAGATGGACGGCCTGGCCATCGAGCTCGTCTACGAACGTGGCCGCTTCGTACAGGGCTCCACGCGCGGCGACGGCGTCATCGGCGAAGACGTGACCGAAAATCTGCGCACCGTGCGCACCCTGCCCCTGGCGCTCGAGGGCGACGACCTGCCTGCGCTGCTCGAGGTGCGCGGCGAGGTCTACATTCGGCGGGCCGACTTCGCGAAGATGAACGCCGAGCGGGTGGCCCGGGGTGAAGAGCCCTTCGTCAACCCGCGCAACTCGGCGGCAGGCTCGCTGCGCCAGCTCGACCCGAAGCTCACCGCGGCGCGCCCGCTGGCGCTGTTCGTGTACGAGGTGGGCGTGGTCGAGGGCCGCACCTTCGAGCGCCACGTCGAGAAGCTCGATTGGTTGCGCCAGGTGGGGCTGCCGGTGAACCACGAGCGGTACGTGGCGCACGGGCTCGACGATGTACGCAGCGCATACATCGCGCTCCAAGCCAAGCGGCGCGAGCTGCCCTACGACATCGACGGGCTCGTGGTGAAGGTCGACTCACACGACCTGCGGCAACGCCTGGGGCAGGTGTCGAAGAGCCCGCGCTGGGCGGTGGCGTACAAGTTCCCTCCCGAAGAGGTCGAGGCCCACGTCGAGCACATCGACGTGCAGGTGGGGCGCACGGGGGCGATCACCCCGGTGGCGCACCTGACGCCGGTCTTCGTCGGCGGGGTCACGGTGTCGCGCGCCACGCTGCACAATGAAGATGAGCTGCGGCGCAAAGACGTGCGCATCGGCGACTGGGTGTTCTTGCGCCGCGCGGGCGACGTGATTCCCGAGATCGTCAAGGTCATCGCCGCCCGCCGCACCGGAGAGGAGCGGGAGTTCGTCTTCCCCACGGCGTGTCCCGTCTGCACGGCGCCAATCCGCCGGGCCGACGAAGCGGTGGTCGCGCGCTGCAGCAACCGCTCGTGCCCGGCGCAGCTGGCGGGCCGGCTGCGGCACTTCGCGACGCGTACGGCGATGGACATCGACGGGCTCGGCGACAAGCTGTGCGAGGCGCTGGTGGAGACAGGTGCGGTGACGTCGGTGGCCGACATCTACGCGCTCTCCATGAATCGGCTCACCGTGCTCGAGCGCATGGGCGACAAGAGCGCGCAGAACCTGGTCGAGGCCATCGAGCGCTCGAAACGCACCACGCTGCGCCGCTTCATCTACGGCCTCGGCATTCCCGAGGTGGGCGAGGCCACGGCCAAGGCGCTGGCCGAGTACTTCCGCGACATTCGCGCGCTCATGGTGGCGACGATGGAGTCGCTGCAGACGGTGAAAGACATCGGCCCGGAGATGGCGAGCTCGATTCACGGCTGGTTCGAGGCCGAAGACAATCGCGCGCTTGTCGAGGCGCTGCTCTCGGCCGGGGTTCAGCCCGCTCCGCCTGAAATCGTCGCGACCGGTCCGTTCTCGGGCAAGACGGTCGTGCTGACGGGCACGCTCACCACCATGACCCGCGACGCGGCCAAAGAGGCCATCGAGCGCCGCGGCGGCAAGGTGTCAGGCTCGGTGTCGAAGAAAACCGACTTGCTGGTCGCGGGTGAAGAGGCCGGCTCGAAGCTGACCAAGGCGAAGGAGCTCGGCGTCAAGGTGATCGATGAGACCGAGTTCGCCAAGCTGATCGCCCCCGAAGCGTAGATCTTTCCCGTCAGGCGGACAGGCGTCGATCCACCGCGCGTTGCCTCAGCGCGTTGAGCGCCTGAAGGTCGGGGATCAAAGAGCGGAGCTGCTCGAAGACGCGCGCGACGTCGTGCTGCGCTGGGCCGACGCGCTCGTTGCCCTGTGGAGCACGAATGTACTGCGGCCACTTCCGCCACTCCGTCTTGATGAACATCGGCCACCCGGCCAGCTGGAGTCCCGCGTAGTACGGCTCGGCATCGGGTCCGCCCGCTGCGGGGCCGCACACGAACATCCAGCCGTCCCCTTCGGCGAGCAGGAGATGAAGGCCTC
>JAEUJT010000091.1 GCA_016793525.1 Archangium sp.
TGTGCCAAACGCCGGCGCCGTGTCGTTGGCGGTGCTCGAGCCTGCGCCGCGCGTCCTTCGCCATTGGCCACCCGAAGATCCGTCATCGGACCACGCGCTCCGGCGGGTCAGCGTCAGCGGAGGGGTCGCCACCGCCGCAGCGCCAGTCAGCGGTTCAACCGCTGGCGCCGTTGCCTCGGGCATTGCGGCATTCGACCTGAGCTCGCGCTCTGGCTGGGGCGGAGGCGTCGAGCTCGGCTTCATTCAGGCCCGGCGCGCCAGCTCGGTGGTGCAGGCGCTCGAGGTCTGGGCGAGCCACCAATGGCTGACGCTCTACGGCCGCGTCGCGTGGAAGCCATGGCAACGCCTCGGTATCGACGCCACGTTCGGGCCGCGCTTCACCCGGGTGGTGTACGGCAAGCCGGAGACCTTCGACGTGCGCGTCGGCGTGGCCGCCTCGGTCGGCCTCTCCACGCCACTGTGGTGGCGACTGAGTGCCACACTCCGGGGCACCGGCGTGCTGAGCCTCGACCCCACGAGCGCTTGGCCCAGTGTCGCCGAGGGCAAGTCTCCCGGGACACGCGTGCTGCTTGGCAACCTGACGCTTGGGCTCGCGCTGGAGTGGTGACATGAGCGCCAGTGTGGGGGTCGAACACCAGACGAATGCGCTGCGGGCAGCCACACACGTCAGCGTCGACGACGTGCGGCGGCTCTACGTCGAACTCTCCCCTGAGCTGCGGCAAGGCCTCGCGCGCCTCGCCGGCCCAATGCTCGACCCCGACGACCTGCTGCATGAAGTCTTCGTGGTCGCTCTCAGGCGCAGAGAGGCGCTCGGTGCGGCGTTGTCTCCTCGCGCGTGGCTCTACGGCATCGCCGTGAAGCTGACGGCCTCTCGGCGGCGCGTGGCCACCGCTCGGAGGTTTCTGGGCCTCGACGAGGCGCGCTCCGAGACCACGGGTGATTCCCCGGCCCGCACCATGGAGCAACGAGATGCCGCGCACACCGTGCAGCGGGTGTTGAACGCGCTCCCGGCCGCGAAGCGCGATGTCGTGGTGCTGTTCGAGCTGCAAGGCCTCTCCGGCGAGGAGATTTCGGCGGTCCTCGGCATCCCCGTTCAGACGGTGTGGACCCGGCTGTTCCACGCGCGCAAAGCCTTCGCCGCGGCGCTGGCCCGCCTCGAGGTCACCGAGCAACGCACCAGCGGCGTGGCGGGCGGTGTCTCGTGAAGCCCTGGCGCGAAGAAGAACCTGACGAGCGGGCGGCCAAGCTGCTCCACATCGCGGCAGAGGCCCCCGCGGCCCCTCCGGCCCAGCAGTGGGACGACGTCGTCGCCGCGAGCATCACCCCGCCGCGCTCGAACATGGGCTGGGCGGTGGCGGCGCTGCTGGCCGTCGTGCTGGGCGTGTCGGTCACCCCGTGGAGCCGCGCACCCGAGGTGGCCGAGGTTCCGCCCTCGCCCTCGAGCGCCGTGGCCGTCGTGGTCCCCGAAGCAGGCTCGGTGTGGCGGCGGCTCGGCGACCAGTCGTTGCTGCTCGAGCGCGGCCGGCTCGACGTCGACCTCGCCGGGAACACGCCGACCCACGTGATTGCCGGCGCCGTGGAGATCGAAGTGACGACCGCCCGCTTCGCCGCGCAGGTGGTGAACGGCCACACCACCGTCGACGTCGTCGAGGGCAACGTGATGCTGCGCTTCGACGGGCAGCGGCAGGCGCTCCGCGCCGGTGAGCACTTCGAATGGCCGCGCGCCGTTCCCTCGTCGGCCGCCGTGCCGCCACCGCCCGACCCGTGTGACGCCCACCACGGCGACGAGCTGCTGGCTTGCCTCCGCCGCGAAGCCCAAGGCGCGGGTTTAGCTGCGGAGACCGCCCTCTTCGAGCTGGCCGCCATCGAGCTCCGCGGAGGTCACCCCTCGGAGGCCGTCGCCGCGTGGTCGAACCTGGTGCGCCGCTTCCCCGACGGCGTGCTGCACCTCGAGGCGCGGTTGGCGCTGCTCCGAACGCTGGTGTCGACCGGTCGTTCCGCGCAGGCCGCAGAGGTGGCGCGCGATTTCGAGCGGTGCTGCTCGGCCGATGTTCGCGCCACTGATGTTCGACGCCTGAGGCGCCAACTCCAGACTCCGCAGTGACGGGCCGCGGAGACGCCGCGCATTCGTGTCAGCCCCGTATGCGATGACTGCGCCGGGGCAGAAATCGGTCTGCCATTCACACAGGGCGGCGACATGTTGATTCCAGGGCGACGGTTGGCGGTGTTTTCGATTCGAGCGGGCAAAAACGGCAGCATCTGGGTGCGGGCTGGCTGGGCCGAGGTGAACCGAGACGCGTCGGTGAACCTGCACCTCGACGTGCTGCCCCTCGACGGGCGGCTCCATGTACGCGAGGTCGGTGTGACACCGACGTCACCTCCGCACGCTTGAGGCAGGTCGCCGGCACCACTACGCTCAGCCGTTCATGAGCTCGATTCGCAAGCAGCAGCCGTCGCTGTCTCCGGTGCAGGTGTCTACCAAGGCGCTGACGTCGAACCTCCCGAAGCTCGCCCCCGCGTTGCAGAAGGTGCCGGTGCTGACCACGCCGTCGGCGGCGGGCGCGTGGGCGCCTCAGGCAGGAGCGGTCGAGACGACCGAGACGAAAAAGGCAAAGGCCTTCGACGGCATGGTTCGGGTGGGCTCCGGGTGGAAGACGTCGAAAGACTTCTCCTTCGCCGAGGCCGCCAAGGCCGCGGGCGACAAGGGGCCGCTGCTGTACCTCAACGGCATCTGCACCCAGGTGAATACCTTCGACACGCAGTTGGCGACGCTGCAGTCCATCGGAGAGCCCGCGACGGGCATCTACAACGCGACGGCCAATGGCTTTTTCGACGTCTCCCAGGCCATTCACAACAAGGTGCCGGTGCTCACCGACAAGTCGGTGGTGTCGACGCGCGACATGATGCTCAAGGCGCTCACCGAGACCTCTGGGCCAGTGCGCGTCATTGGGTACTCCGCGGGCACCATCGGGCTGCGGCGCTCGCTCAACCAGCTCAAAGACGCGCTGATGGACAAGGCGGTGAAGTCACACGAGGGCGCGGGCGTCAGCCGAAAAGAGGCGAAGAAGCTGGCCGAGGCCGACGTGGCCAAGACGCTGGCGCGGCTCCAGGTGACGACGTTCGCCAGCGGCGCGCGCCGGTGGGTCGACGGACCGACGTACACGCACTTCGTGGCCAAGGGCGACAGCGTGCCGGGGCTCTTCGGGCCGACCGAGCGCACCGTGGCGAAGGCGAAAAACGAGAAAATCGTGTTCTTCGACCCCGCATCACCCGAGCTGGGCCCGACGCGCATGCCCGAGCACCCCCACGGCTTCGCCAACTACGCGGCGGCGCTGGCGCTGTACGAAAAGGGTGTGCTGACGGTGAACAGCCGCTGAGGGTCTTCTCTCGACCGAAATCAGAGAGTAGGCCTAACGCGCTGGGCCCGGCAGCTGTCTTCACGGAGTGTTTGTGCGTCTCGTGTCAGTGGTGATGGTGGCGGCGCTCGCCGGGTGTGGGCGTGGGCCGATCGTTGAGGCCTCATCGATCGACCTGCACCGCCGAGCCATTCAAGGTGGCGCCCTCGACTCGACGTCGACCGCGGTGGTGTCGGTCCTGTTGACCGACGGTTCGACCACGTGGGTGTGCAGCGGCTCGCTCATCGCGCCGAACCTCGTGTTGACCGCGCAGCACTGCGTGGCCGATTCGCCGTCGGCCGACTGCGTCAGCAGCAACCAATTCGGCGCAGCGTGGTCCACGTCGAGCTTCGTGGTCACCACCAGCGCCTCGGCGTCGGCGACCCACTACCGCCGCGGTACCTTCCCGACGGTCGATAACGCGACCTGGTTCGGCGTACGCGCGGTGTGGACACCCGGGCGCACTTTCTGCGGCGACGACATGGCGCTGCTCGAGCTGTCGACCGCGATCTCCGGCGTGTGCCCCCTGGTTCCTCGCGTCGACCAGGCGGTGACCGACGGCGAGACCTACTCCGCGGTGGGCTTCGGAGCCCTCTCCCCGACTGACGACAGCGCGGGGACGAGGTACCGGGTCGGCGGAATGAGCGTCACCTGTGCGGCGCAATGCGGCAGCGACGCGCACCCCACCCGCGAATGGGAAGGCGGCGCCTCGGACGCGCGCGGAGGCTGCTCGGGCGACTCCGGAGGCCCAGCGCTCGACTCCCAAGGACGGATTATCGGAACCCTGTCCCGCGGTACCGAAGACACCTGCAACGACTCGACGTACGCCAGCGTTGCGGGGTTGGCGACCTGGCTCCGGCAGCAGGCGCTCGTCGCCGCGGCCGACGGGAACTACACGGCGCCCGGGTGGGCCATGGGCCAGCCCACGTCAGGGACCAGCGGCTGTTCCGGCACCGGCGGAGGTTCCGGCGCGGGCGGTGGTTCCGGCGCGGGCGGTGGTTCCGGTGCGGGCGGTGGTTCCGGTGCGACCCCGATCGTCCTCTTCCACGCCAAGGCGGAAGGTCCCGCAGCGAAGTCTGGGTGTACTTCGGTTGAGGTGCTGAACCTCTGGAGCTGGCTCGGCGTCATCACCACGCTCCGGCGCCGACGCACATCGGTCCCCTGAGCTGCCCAGCAGCAGCAGGTGCCACACACTTTGTACCGAACGTCTCAGCGCGCAAAACTGCTGCCCAGCAGCAGGTGCCTGCTGCCCAGCAGCAGGTGCCACACACTTTGTACCGAACGTCTCAGCGCACAAAGCCACGCCGTTACTGCTTTTTTGCCAGCTCGAGGAGGAGTTCGAGGTCGCGCGACGGCTCGAGATTCTCGAGGAGGTCGAGGTTTTCGATGACCTCCACGTCCTCAGCGGGAGGGCTCGGTGGCCGCCCACCATCGAGCGCCAACACCAGCACCACGAGGGCGAACATCACGGGCGACGGCGCTCCCGGAGCCGATCTCTCGCCTCTTGGCGCTGCTCCTGCGTCATCGACCTCCAGCGGCGCATGTTCTCGCGCATCTGCTCGCGCTGCTCCGGGTGCGCCTGCAGCCAGCTGCGCATGCGCTGGCGCAGCTCGTCGCGCTGTGCGCCATCGAGCTTGCGAAACTCCTGGAACCGCTGGCGCAGCTCGTCCCGCTCCGAGGGGCTCATGCGAGCGAAGGCGCGGCTGTTCTCGCGCACCCGGTCTCGCTCCTCGGGCGACATGGCGCGGAACCGCTCGAGGTTGGCCTTGAGGCGCTCGCGCTCCTCGGGCGGCAGCGCTTTGTAGGCCTTCAGCCGCTCGCGCAGCACCTGCTTCTCGGCGTCGGGCAGCGCGTTGAACCGCTCGGCGGCGGTCTCCGCGTGGGCCACCGCGGCCAGCAACATCACACTCAGCACCAGATGTTTCATGGCCGTGCCTCCTCGAGCTCGTGCAGCTGGGCCACCACCTCGAAGTCGTCGGCGCCGTCGAGCCCCACCACCTCGTAGTCTTCAAGCACGTCGATATTCTGGGCGACGAAGAGCTGCTCTTCCGACTCGGGTGCCACACCGGCGTCTCGCCCCGTCACCACCACCAGCACCGACAGACCCGCCGCGGCCAGGGCGCCCACCGGCACCCAACGGCTGGCGGTGAAAAATGCCTTCACCCGCTCCCACCCCGACGGCGGCGCCTCGAGTTGGGTCAGCACCGCGCGGCGGAGCGCCGCCGACGGCTCCGGCGACGACACCAGCGCCACCTGGGCCACGGCCTTGCGCAACCGCTGCTCCAACGCCTTGAGCGCGGGGTCGATGGCGAGCTGCGCCTCGAGCGCCTGGGAGGTCTCGGCATCGAGCGCTCCGTCGATGTACGCGGTGAGCTCTTCGGTCCAATCGCGCGCGGTCATGCGACGCTCCTTCCGGTCGGTGAAACGCCTTCGTCGAGTGCTTCGAGCTGCTTCATCACCTGCAGGGTGGCGCGGTGGATCAACGACTTCACCGCCGCTTCGGTCGCCTCGAGCGCGTGGGCGATGTCGCGGTAGGCCATGCCCTCGAAGCGGCACATGGCAAATGCGGCGCGTTCCCGGTCGCTCATCGTCGACAGCGCCTTCGACACCGCACCCTCGAGCTCGCGGCCGCGCAGGGCGTCTTCGGGAGTCTCAGATGAAGGCTCCCGCTCGAGGGGAGACTCGGTGTCATCGCGCGTCATCTCGGCCTCCGTCACCACCGCGCCGCGCCGCACGTCGTTGAGGCAGTGGTTGGTGGCGATGCGAAAGAGGTACGTCTTGAAGGCGGCGGTGGGCCGGTAGCCGGCCGAGCTCCGGTACACCTTGATGAAGATGTCTTGGGCCAGCTCTTCGGCCCGCGCCTGGGTGCCCACGAAGCGGTAGCAGAAGCGCACCACGCTCGCCTGGTGCCGGTCGAAGAGGCGCGCGAAGGCGGCCGAGTCACCGCGCCCCGAGGCCTGCATCAGCGCGGTGTCGTCATCAACTGGCACAGACGTTCAAACCCGGAGCGGGCAGCGCGGTTGCGGGGCGCCCGAAATCACCAGGCATATCAGCTGGTTGCCGTCAGTACCCGGCGCCCGGCGACACGCCGCCGCCACCGTCGCCGCCGTAGACGAACAACGTGTAGTCGCTGACCTCACAGCCCTGGCAGATCTTGGCGAGGCTGTCGGGGGTGATGGCTTTCCACGACTCGACGCCCTGCAGCTGCGTAGGGGACGCCACCACCAACAGGCGGTGCTCGCCGCGGCCTTCGAAGGCGGGGGCTTCGGCGGCGTATTCCCCCTTCTCCCAGGGGGCAGCATCGGCGTGTTTCCACATGAAGAGCGTCTGGTTGTCGGTCTCGTCGAAGAGGTACACGTACGCGTTGGCTTCGAGCACGACTCGGAGATCGATGGCCGTTCCTGGGCCGATGGAGAGCTGCCCCGAAGGCACCTCGGCCCCGGCCGCCGACATCACCCGCAACGTTGGCCGCAGCACGCCTTCGCGCACGCGGGGTGCCACCACGCCTCCCGGCCCGCCCCGGGTCGCAACGAAGACCAGCGCTCCGATGAGGAGCAGGACAGCCGCGACCAGACCAAGCTGCGTTCGATTCAAGGGCTCGCCTCCGACAGGAAGCGCTGCTGCGCCCCCGCATCGAGGGGATTCTGTTGGGTGCGGGCGCAGAAGGCCAGAAAGCGCATCATCACGTCGAGGCCGCGGTGGAGCGCCGCCTCGGTCTCTTTGCCGTCCATCACGAACCAGACGGCGCCATGGCCGGCCGCGCGCGGGGTGGGCCGCAGCATCGCGAACGCCTGGGCGAAGGCCTCGGCGCGGCGAGCGTTGGGCTGGCCGAACAAGCTCTTCTCCTTCAGCTGCCCGGCGAGCATCAGCCGCACCAGCGCCGCGAACGACGTGGCGTCATCGACATGGAGCCAGGCGTCGAGCCCGTCGAGGTACTCCGTGAGGACCTTGCGGTCTCCACGGCTGTCGGCGTTGAGGTAGCGCCGGGCAGCGCGGGGCACCTTTGGGTCGGGGAGCAGGTCGAGCGCCTTGAGGGTGTGCTGCCAGAACGCGATGGTGTTCGCTTCTGGGTCGGGCTCGTCGATGACGATGTCGTAGACGCTGCTGCCCGGGCTCTTGAGCGCCGCCATCACCGAGCCGGCGGCGAGCGGCGTGGTCTCGGCCACGTCGACGTCGATGTCGACATCGGCTTCGAGAGGAGGAGGAGGCGGCGGCGGCGCCGAGGCCCGCGGCGCTTCGCCCATGTCGACGATTTCGATCTCGTCGGTCTTGGTCTTCGGAGGCACCCAGCTGCCCGGCGGCGTCGTGTCCGGGGGCGGGGGCGGCATGCCCATCAGCGTGCGGAAGCTGGGGATGGGCCGCGACGCGCCGAGGGGCTCGGGCGCGCCTTCTTCGATGTCGAACTCGTCGACCGCCTCGGCCGGGGGGCCGAGCGCGGGGTCGGTCTTCACCTCGTTGCGGCTGGGCGCGGCGGGCGCTCCAGGCGACGTGTCGAGGCCGGCGGCGCGGCGGCGGCGGCGCTCGGCGGCCTCTTCCATCATCTCGAAGAACTCGTCGAGGTAGGGCTCGAGCTCATCCCAAAGAAAGCGCAGGCCGGCGTCATCGCCGATCAAATTGCTGGCCACCTCGGGCGACTGGTAGGCCTCGGAGAGGAGGCCCGCGCGCTTGGCGAACTCGGTGCGCGAAGCGTCAACGAACATGCGCGCCAGCTCGAGGTGGTAGAGGCAGCGGGCGAACTCGACGCGCCGGTTGCCCTCGGGCAGCAGGTCGTTGATCGCCACCCCGAGCAGCACCGCGTCCCCGCGCACGTCCCAGCACTTCTGGAGCGCCTTGCCGAAACGCTTGGCCTCGAACGATGCGAGCAGGCTCGAGGCCGCGTCCCACAGGGTCTGCAGCGCGGGGTGAGCGGTGGCGAGGGTCGTGCCTTCGCCGTTGCGCCAGAAAACGAGCAGGTGGTCGGCGACGTCGAGCATGTTGCCGCGGGCTTCGGCGTCGCCACGGCGGGCGCGATCGAGATCGAAGAGGGCGGTGGCGAACGCGGCGTGGGGCTCCGGCCGGGTACGCAGGACCTGGAGCTCGACGCGCAGGCGCGGCAGATCGCTCTGCGCCTCGGCGCAGCGCTGCACGAGCGCGGCCACGTCGTCTGGAAAATGATCTGAACTGCCCACGGTGAAGCGCTCGCCTCCGTTGCCTCAGGAGCCTGTGAAAGACGGTACTTCAGCAGCGAGCGGCAACAGACGCGAGAAATTCTGCACTGCCCGTGCGTTGAGGCTGCTTTCGGAGGTGCCGGTGGATCAGTACCGTGGGGGCCTTGTGACGGAAACGTCGACCGAACACGCCAGACCCCAGGGAGACGCCCTCACGCCCTCGTCGATTGACGTGCTCCGTGGGGAACTCGAGGCGCTCCGGGGTGGTGACGCCGAAGCAGCGGAACGGCTGCTGCGTCTCCTGCGCTCCGTGGGCCCTCGCCACGAGGCCGCGGGTGACCAGGCCAGGCTGCTGCTGGCGACGCTCGTCGAGAAAACCCTGCACGGCGCGGAGGCTCCGGGGTTCATTTCGCTGCAGGCTGAGGCAGTCGAGGCGGTGCTTCGGCTCGGGTACCCGTGGGCGCTCGAGCTCACCCCCGAAGACGTGGCGGCGCTCCACCCCGCTCGACGGGCACCGTTGTTGCGGAGGACGTGGATCGCCGGCGCGCTGCTGGTGCTCGGCGGCGTGGCGGCGGCGGTAGCGATCCGGCCCGACCCGG
Source organism: Archangium sp. (assembly GCA_016793525.1). The sequence continues at coordinate 9,142 of JAEUJT010000091.1, forward strand.
TGGTCGTTCGGCCGGTACCCATCGAACAACCGAGGCCTCGCCCTCCGAAGACGCCGGTGACGCCGACCCCGCCAGAGCTGAAGACCATGCTGTCAGCGGCGGAGATGTCATCGCTCGTCACCCAGGCCCAGCGCGCGCTCGAGCGGCGGAACGACAGAAAGGCGCGCGCGCCGCTGGAGCAGTGCCTCGACGCCGACGCGAAGCACCTCACCTGCCTGCGGCTGCTGGCCGAGGTCGAGGCACGCCAGGCCACCGAGCACCGCGACGCAGCAGCTTTGTCACGGGCTCGAACGCTGGCCCAACGGTTCTTGGCTACCGCGCCGGCGGACGACGCCTTT
>JAEUJT010000521.1 GCA_016793525.1 Archangium sp.
GCAGACGGCCAGTGACATGCCAGGGCAGAGGCCCGACCACGTCGGCAGTTGCGTCGACCTCGGACGAAGGCCAGCCGGAAGCCATCGTCCGCGAGGTTCACCGTGCCCGACATCACCGAGACCGTCGAGATTGCCAAGCGCGAGCAGTGGCGAGCGTGGCTCGCCAAGCACCACCACACCAAACGCGAGATATGGCTCGTCGCTGACCTGCGCGAGCGGGGGAGCGGGCCGTCGTACCTCGACGTGGTCGAAGAGGCCCTGTGCTTCGGGTGGATCGACGGCCTGGCGAAGAAGTTCGACGACCTGCGGCAAGCACAGCGCTTCACGCCCCGTCGCCCGAACAGCAACTGGACCGAGCTGAACAAAGAGCGCGTCAGACGGTTGATTCGAGAGGGCCTGATGACCGAAGCCGGTCTGGCGGTGGCCCCCGATCTCACGCTGCGCCCCGTGGAGATCGCGCCCGACATCGCGCGGGCGCTCGAGCAGCGCGGAGCCATGGCCTTCTTCACCGCGTGCCCTGAGGCCTATCAGCGCATTCGGCTGGGCTACGTCGAGGAGCAGCGCGGCAACGCCTCGGCCTTCACGACAAGGCTCTCGAACCTGGTGAAGCAGTCGGCCGCCGGGGTGATGTTCGGCAACTGGGACGACTCGGAGCTGCGCCGGACACCAACTTCGGCCCGGAAGCGGTCTTGACGAGGTGGTCGAAGGTCGTACCTCTGGTCCGGCTTTAGAAGAAGCACGAGCGTTCCGACAAGCAGAGTGAAGGGGGAGCGCATCATGGATTCAGCACCCGGCATACCTCGACCCACTCGAGACGAGCTCGAACAGCAGCTCGTCGCAATGGCGATCGTGCTTCAGAAGACGCTCGCGGGGCTGGCGGCTCTGCAAGAGGAAGCGCGTACCGACGCGTTGACTGGGTTGAAGAACCGTCGCTATCTCGAAGAGCGACTGGCCCAAGAGCTCTCCCGGGTGTCTCGATCGGGTGGCCACTGCGCGGTGGTGATCATCGACGTGAACCAATTCAAGAAGATCAACGACTCGTACGGGCACATCGTTGGTGACACGGTTTTGCAATCGGTCGCCCACCACCTTCGAACGACGGTTCGCCAGCATGACGTCGTGTGCCGTCATGGCGGTGACGAGTTCGCCGTGCTGCTCCCTGACGCCGGGCCAGCCGAGGCGGCGGCGGCGGTACGCAGGCTGTCTCGACCCATCGAGAACCCCCACCTCGACTGGGCGGTCACGCTTTCGGTCGGCGCCGCCGTCTGGCCAAACGCGGGCGCATCGATGGCTGAGCTGCTCCACCAAGCCGACCTCGACATGTATTTCAGGAAGCGCTCGACGGCGAACACCGTCGCTGGCGCGCACGCTCAGAACGTGGGCAACTCCACGAACGGGTGCCGACACTGTCGAAGTCGAGACGCTGCCGAGCCGGTGTGGTGGCCTCCAGCGGCCGGCGAGGCGTCGCCCTGACGCCTGAGCCTGGCCGTCATCGACGGGTTGGTGTCAGTCGTGGCCACACGAGACGGGTGAGGAGAAAGGCGAGGAGCCCCACCGGGCCGACGAGGAGAATCGCCGCGAGCGTCGGGGCGACGACGTACCAGGTGATGCCGCGCTCGCGCGCGTCGAGAAAGACGGCGCGGCCCACGAAGAGATCGAACGCGAGGAAATGGAACCACCCCAGGGTGGCTCCGGCTGGGCTGCCGAGCAGCGGCGCCACCGTCGCCAGGGTGGGCCGCGCCAGCAACGGCAGCAGGGTCGGCAGCTCCGGCACGACGAGCACGACGTAGACGAGCGCCGGCGCCGCGACGATCCACCACGAGCGCACCAGCCGCTCGGTCCATCGCCAGCGCGGCGCGAAGATCATCAGGGCCCAGAAGGGCATCACGAGCAGCCCGCCCGCTTGAAAGAGCGGCTCACCCATCACGCCGCCTCCGCGCGGGCGCGCACCGCCGGCGTGACGCTCACGAGCCCCACCACCAGGCCCGCCACCGCCAGCAGCGCCGGCACCAGCGCTGGGTCAGACGGCGCTCGACGCAGCAGCAGCTGAACGAATGACGCCGCCAACACGAGCGCCCACGCCACGCCCACGCCGAGCAGCGCGCGGGACCGATCGCTGGCCGACGCCCACCGGCGGCGGAGCCACCAGGCCACGACGGGGAACAGCTGCATGCCGTGGAGCGCGATCGCGTGCACCAGCTTCCATTCCCCGGCGCCGAGCCGCGCCGGTGGGAGGCCCGCCAGCTGCGCGATGGAGCCGTGCACCGAAATGGCGATGCCCACCGCTGAGCCGATGACGATCGCGGCCGTCGCCAGCCCGCTCGACAGCCGCAGGTCGACCTCTCGCTGCGCCCGGGTGGCGTTCACCCCGAGCACCGTCGCCGCCACCATCGAGACCAGAATGAGCAGCCCCATGAGCGAGAAAATCGCGCCGTCGAGCGGGGTCGAGGTGTTGAAGTGCGAGCCGACACCTCGCCACGCCTGCATGTCGATGAGCGCGATCTCGAGGGCCATGGTGACGCCGTACAGCCCCGACCACCGAGGCATGGCGCGCGCGCCCGCCCTCAGCGCAGCGAGAGACAGCGTGGCGACCCCACCGCTCAACCCGAAGACAATCGGCTTTCGCCACCCCGCCGGCCCCGCGAGCGGAGGGCTCCCGTCAAGGAGCCAGACCACGCCGTGCGCCAGCCCAGTCAACACCAACACCCACCCGAACATGGCGAGCCAGCGCACCTCCTTCGTGGGGTGCCGAAGGTGCGAGCGCA
>JAEUJT010000179.1 GCA_016793525.1 Archangium sp.
TTCGTCGCGCCCGCACCATTCGCGACTTCGACGATCGCGCGACGGCCAAGGTCTTCGGCTTCGGATCCGCCGAGGCGTACTACGCCGATGCCTCCACGGCCGGCCAGCTGAAGAACATTCGCGTGCCGACGTTGTTGGTCTCCGCAGACGACGATGCGCTGGCGCCCGCGCGGCTGCTGCCGGCCGACGTGGAGAAAAACGCCGCGCTCCACGTGCTGCGAACGCGACATGGAGGCCACGCCGGGTACGTCGGAGGCTCCGTCACGCACCCCACGTTCTGGGCCGAGGCACGGGTGATGCGATGGCTCGCCGAGCGCTGGGCTTCGACTTAGGCGCCGCGGCGCTTCACCACGCCCGACTTGTCGAGCGTGTACGGGTCGACGAGCAACGCCTCGATCTTCTTCTGAAACCCCGTCGTGGGGAATGCGGTGTCGGCGAGCGCCTGGAGCCCGGCCATCTGCACCCGCTTCGCCGTCTCGGGGTTGGTCACCAGCGTCAGCAGCGGCTCGAGGGCCGGCTCGTATTTGATGCTGGCGAGCGTCTTCAGCGCGGCGAGCTTCACCTCGTCGCTCATGTCGGCGAGGAAAGGCGCGACCACCTGGCCGATGCGCTCATCGCTCTTGCCCTCGAGCGCGTGGAGCAGCACTTCTTTCTTCTCGGGGTCGCGCGTGTATTCAGCGCCGAGTCGCTTCAGCTCGTCGGTCACCACGCCGATCACATGGGCCTCAGACATCACGTCGTCGAGGATCTTCAGCGCCCAGCTCGAGGCCGCGTCGCTCTTCTTCAGAAACTCCACCACCGGGGGAATGGCGGCGTCTTCGAGCGCGCAGATCGCGTTGAAGACGGTTTCCTTCTCGTCGGCGTCGGTGGTCTGCGGGTCGACCACGAAGGTGAAACGCTGCATCAGCACCGGCACGGTGTCGGGCGACTTGAGCTTGGTGAGATCAGCGATGGCGCCCTGGCGCGTGGTGGCGTCACCGTATTTCTGGGTGACCTTGCTCTTCAGCTTCTGCGCCTTCTCTGCCGGAGTTCCGCCGCCGAAAAAATCGAACAAGCCCATGTGATGCGCGCTCCTAGCAGAAAACTACAGCGCCAGATCGCCGCGCACGTTGCCCACATAGGCGCGCTCGAGCTGCTCAACGGCCTGGGTCGTCGCGTCTGACGCGGGCGGCAGGCGAATCTGCACCACCAGGTACATGTCGCCGGGCGGGCCTTTTCGCAGGTCGGGCACACCTTGGCCTCGGAGCCGCAGCTTGGTGCCCGATTGCGTGCCGGGACGAATCGTCATCGTGCCGCCGCCAGCGAAGGTGGGAACGGGGATCTGCGCGCCGTTCATCGCTTCGCGCACCGTGACCGGCAGGTCGAGGTACAGATCGTTGCCTTCGCGCCGCACCAGCGGGTGCTCGAGCACTTCGATGTCGACGTACACGTCGCCCGCTGGCCCCCCGCGTTCTCCCGGCTCGCCTTGCCCCGCCAAGCGAATGCGCGACCCGGTCTCGACACCGGCCGGCACCTTCACGGTCACCCGCCGGCCGTTGATGGAGAGATCTCGTTCTCCACCGAGCACGGCTTCGCGAAGTGTCATCGCCACCGTGGTGGAGAGATCAGCGCCCGCGCGCGGACCGTTGCGACGACCCCGCCCACCGCGGCCTCCGCTGAACATCTCGTTGATCAACGACTCGAAATCGACGTCGCCTCCGCCGGGGAAACCGCCCGGGAAGCCCTGCGCGCCACCGCCACTCCGGTAGGAGCGGAACTGCTCGGCCTTCTTCTCGTCCCACCCGAGCTTGGCCGCGTCGTCGCCGAACTCGTCGTACAGTCGGCGCTTCTTGGCATCGCCGAGCACCTCGAAGGCCTCGGTGACGCCTTTGAAGGCCTCTTCGGCGGCTTTGTTGCCTGGGTTCATGTCAGGGTGGTGCTTCTTCGCCAGCGCGCGGTAGGCCTTTTTGATCTCATCGGCCGACGCGTGGCGGGTCACCCCAAGTCGCTGGTAGTAGTCCTTCACCATGTTCGTCTCAGACACTAACCAGCGCTTCGCGTGGTGCCAGTGCCTGATTGCGTTGTTGTTCTCGGCGGTTGCCTGGGCCCAGGAGACGCCGTTCGACCGCTCGGTGGCTTCGGTCGACGGCAAAGTCGTGACGCTGTCGCAGCTCGAGCTCGAGACCCGCATCCTGCTCGTCATGGCAGGTGGCACCGAGGCGGCGTTCGCGACGCTGACGCATGACGACCTCCAGCGAGGGCTCGAGGTGGCCGTCGATCACCGCGTCGCGACCCTCGAGGCAGACAAGCTCGACGCCTACCAACTCGAGCCGGGCGAATTAGACCACGCGGTTTCGCAGTTCCGTGACGCCCTCGGTGGAGAGCCCGCGTTTCGCCGCTTCCTCGAGACCTACGACGTGACCGCCACCGACGTGGCCGATGTGATTCGCCGCTCGATGCGCGCGTCGAAGGTGCTCGATGGCCGGCTGCGGCTGAAGGCCCAGGTGACCGAAGCCGAGGCTCGCCGTCACCAGGCAGAGCACCCCAAGCTCCGCACCGCCACTGTCTCCCAGGTGCGCGAGCTGCTGTTCACCCAACGATTTCGGGCGTTGATCGCGCAATACGTGAAGCAAGCGCGCAAGGCCGCCGACGTGCGCTTCCTCGGGCCGTTCGCCCCGGGAGCCGCGAAGGAATGACCGCCGCCGTGGAGTGGCGCCTTCGCCGCATGACCTCGGCCGACGTGCCGCAGGTGATGGCGATCGAACACCAGGCGTTCTCCCACCCGTGGACCGAAGGCATGGTGCGCAGCGAGCTCACCCACGACTGGTCGACGGTGCTGTTGGCCGAGGCGCTCGATGGGTCGGCGTGGGTGCTGCGCGGCTTCGTCATCTACTGGCTGGTGGTCGACGAGGTGCACGTGCTCAACGTGGCCACCGACTCCACGTTTCGTCGGCAGGGCGTAGCGCGCCGGGTGCTCAACGCCGTGCTCGAGACGGGGAGGGCACAGCGCTGTCGGTTGGCCACACTGGAGGTACGCGCGAGCAACACCGCCGCCAAGGCGCTCTATGCGTCGCTCGGCTTC
>JAEUJT010000206.1 GCA_016793525.1 Archangium sp.
GCTGACCATCGACTGGCGACTCGAAACGGCACGCTGGCTCTTCCGCCTCGGTGCCGGCGCGCGCATCGGTCTCGGTCGCCTTGTCGGACAACCAACCGGAGAACGCGTCGGCGGCTCCGTACAAGGCGTGCTCTGGGGCCCCTTCGCGAGCAGCAGCATCGAGTGGCGTGTACTCGGCTGGCTTGGACTTGCCCTCGGAGGAGAGCTCGGGCTCTGGGCTCCCCGCCTCGAAGGCCTCGTGTTCGACGAACAACCCGTTCACCTCGCCGGGCCGTTCGGCGCGCTCTGGCTCTCCGTCACATTTCACGGGTGGCCATAAATGTTCGCCCGGGTCGCGATACTCGCGCTCTTCGTGAGCTGCGCTCCGAGCTCACTCGGCGGCGGCTCCGGCTACGTGCTCGGTCCGACGAGCTCCGTCGCGCAGCAGCGCTGTGTCGATCAACAACGCACGCGAATCTCAGCGCAGCTCACCCCGCTCTTCACCGCCAGCGACAGAGCGCCCGGGGCGGTCGTCGAGACGCGCGCTGACGGAGTCTTCATCACCACCATCGCCGGCCGTGTTCGCACCGCGCACGAGGGCGGAACCACTTTCGCCGCGTACCCCTCGCTGTACTTCGAGAACCGGAGCTACCAGGTCACCATCACCGATTCGGTCGCCACCGGCGGAGGGCAGCTCGTCGTGCAGGTCGACACCGCGGGTGACGTCAGCACCTTCGGCACCACGTCCCAGCTGCGCGCGTGGAAGGTGTACGGCACCGCTGGCAATACCAACGCCTATTCGTTCCATTTCAACACCGGCATGGACCAGGTGACGCTGCGGCAGCTCACCAAAACCATCTCGCGAAACGATCGGCTCGCGCGGCCGCTCTCGGTGGGCGACGTGATGGAATTCGAGCTGCACTTCTACTTGTCGGGCACCGACGCGAGAGACCCGAACCCCATCGGCACCGGTGGCAACTCGGTCTACTACTCCGACACCTTCCGCTACCGCGTCGGCCGTGGAGGGCTCACTCCCGAAAACTTCGACGACTTTCTGCTGACTGGACCGCCAGCCAGCGCGCTCCTCGGCGGAGGTACGTCGGTTCCGTATGTCGCCACGTCCGAGGGCGCCCCAATCGAGCCGCAGCACGCGTTTTCCCAGCTCGCGCTCAACGTGCAGCCGCCGCGGCATCAACACTATCTCGAGGGTCGCCAGAACTTCCACTCGGCCACGTCGAACTGCGTGAGCTGTCACCTCCGCAACGGGCGAAGCACCTTTCCACTCCGCACCACGCGTACGGGAAATCCACTCGTCGGCTTGGGGCTGCTCGAGGCCGTCGACGAATCCGTGCTCCTCGCCGGCGCCGATGAAGACGATTGCGACGGCGATGGAATCTCCGGGCGTGTGCGAGTGGTCGGCCAGCGCGTCGGCCGCTTCGGGTGGAAAGCGAGTTGGCCGTCGCTGGCTGATGCGGTCGCGAACCAACCCGAGGCTCCCGCGTTCGATGAGCGCCTCGTCACCTACGTGCGCATGCTCGGCATCACGCCGCAGCGGGACTCGTCGTCGCCGACAGTCCAACTCGGAGCGCAGCGCTTCGCCGACATCGGGTGCGCCCGGTGCCACACGCCAGCGCTGTCGTCCGGCCCAAATCACCCCGCGGTGGAGCTGCGCGATCAACCCATTCGTCCGTACTCCGACCTGCTGTTGCACGATCTGGGAGCCGCCCTCGCTGACGACTCCGGGGCCGATGACGCCGCCGAGTGGCGTACCGCGCCGCTGTGGGGCCTGGGGCTGACGCAGGCCGTCTCGGGCGAAGTGCACCTGCTGCACGATGGGCGGGCCAGCTCAGTGCTCGAGGCGATTCAGCTGCACGGCGGAGAAGCGGAGTCGTCGCGCGTGGCCTTCGACGCCCTCGAGCCGGCCGATCGCGACGCGGTGCTGACGTTCCTGCAGAGCCTCTAGGCCGACGATGTAGGCGCGCAACACACCCGCCTGCCATTTTCGCTGAACCGAAATCGGTCGCTGGGTCTCTTCGGCGCATGCTCTTCGGCAAGAAACCGGTGCTGATCGCGACGCTCCTGCTCACGGGGTGCGCGGCGAACGTGGGCGTGGGCGACGGCGAAGACGACGCCACAACCGAGCCGTTTTCGTGCATGGCGCCCAAGCGGCCCGACGTCGTTCCGCTCTTCACCGAAGCGACGCCTGCCCCCATCGTTGTGACCCGCGCTGACGGCGTCATCGTGACCACCGCGGCTGGGCGCGTTCGACCTCGCCATGAGCGCGAAGACCGCTTCATGCACTTCGAGTCGCACTACTTCGAGCACCGCAGCTACGCCTTCACCATCGAAGACTCCGTCGCCGCGGGAAAGTCGGAGATCAAGATCTCCTATTTCCCCATCGCTGATCCCTCCGCGAATGGCCCGACGACGAACTTCCGCGCGTGGAAAGTGTACGGCTCCGCGGGGAACGGGCCGCAGTACTACACGTTCGCCGACAACGGCGTGTTGACCCAGATCGCCCCGAAGCACCTGGTGAAGACCATCACCACCAACTCCCGGGAGCGCCGGCCTCTGCGTGCGGGTGACATCTTCGAGTTCGAGTTCGGCATCTTCATCATGGGCTTCAACAACGCCGACCCCGCCACCATCGGCGCAGGCGCCAAGTCGTACTACTCCGACACCTTTCGCTACCAAGTCGGCGTGGGCGGGCTCACCCCGGAGACCTTCGACGACACCGGCCTGCTCGGCCCAACCCTGGCCAGCGCACGTTTGGGTGGAGACACCACCGTGCCGCACATCGCCTGGGCCGACGGAGAGCCCATTGCGCCCGAGCTCGCTTTCTCGCAAATGGCGCTCAACATTCAGTCGCCGCACCAGCAGCGCTGGCTCGAGGGCCGGCGCCTGTTCCACACCGAGTTCGACAGTGGAAAACACACTGATCGCGACAACCCCGCGTTCACCGAGCAGGCCGGCAAGTTGGGGCCGTCGTTCAACGTACAGAGCTGCGCGGCGTGCCACATCAACAACGGCCGCGGCGTGCTCCCCGCGGTGGGCCAGCCGGTGAAGACGCTCGCGCTCAAGCTCTACGACGACAGCGCGCTGGGGAATCAGCTGCAGCCGCAAGAGGCGACGCTCCGCATCGCGCGCTACGAGACACACGACGTGACGCTCGGTGATGGAACCATGGTGACGCTGAAGAAGCCGATCTTCGAGACTGGCATGACGCTGAAGAGCTCTCCGCGCATTCCCCGTCAGCTCGTCGGCATGGGCCTGCTCGAGGCCATCGACGAAGCGACGATCTTCGCCGCCGCCGACCCGAACGATTGTGATCGCAACGGCATCTCTGGCCGCCCGCAGCTCGTGGCGGATCCACAGACGGGGCAACCGCGGCTCGGTCGCTTCGGGTGGAAAGCGGAGAAGGTCTCGGTGCGGCACCAGGTCGCCGACGCGCTTGAGGCCGACCTCGGCGTCACCACCTCGATCTTCCCCCACGGCGCGACGCCCGAGCTGAGCGACGACGACCTCGATCGCCTCACCACGTACATGCAACTGCTCGGCGTGTTGCCGCAGCGCGACGCGACGTCGGCCACGGTTCGCCGCGGTGCCGAGCTCTTCTCGGCGATCGGCTGCGCGTCGTGCCACCTCCCCAGCACCAATACCGGCGCGTCGCACCCGAACCAGGAGCTGCGCGGGCAGACGATTCGGCCGTTCACCGACCTCCTGCTGCACGACTTGGGGCCCGACCTCGCTGACGACTCCGGGCGAGAAGAAGCGAGCGAGTGGCGAACGGCTCCGCTCTGGGGCGTTGGGTATACGCGTCAGGTCGCGGGCGCGGTGCACTTGCTTCACGACGGCCGCGCAGGTTCGGTGCTCGAGGCGGTGCTCTGGCATGGGGGTGAGGCGAAGCGCCCGCGCGATGCAGTCGCCGCACTTCCACCTGACGATCGCGCCGCCCTCCTGGCCTTCGTGGAGAGCCTGTGACGTGTCGCCTCGTCGCCCTCTTCGGGTTGATGATCATCGGGTGCACTGGAGGACAGCCGCTCGATCCCGACGATGCACCTGACGCGGCGGTCGACGAGGTCCCCGACGGAGGCGGCTCCGTTCCCGACGACACGGACGCCGGCGCCCCCACCCGTGACGGAGGCCTCGCCGTCATTCGCATCGACGGCCGAAAGCTCCTCATCGACGACGCGCCGTTCGAGATTCGCGCCGTGGCCTGGAACCCAGTTCGCCGCGGAGGCTCACACCCCGGAGGCCTCGACTTCACCGGCACCGTCGAGCGCGACGCGCAGCTGATGCACGAAGCCGGGTTCAACGCCGTGCGCACCTACGTCGCGTTGACCGATCGCACGGTGCTCGACGCGCTGCACCGCCACGGGCTGTGGGTCATCAACAGCGTGTACGCCTGGGGTGGAGACCCCGCCACCGCCGTCGTCGCCCCCGTGCGCGCCGTGGCGAACCACCCCGCGATGCTCGCGTGGGCCGTGGGCAACGAGTGGAACTACAACGGCCTGTACGTCGGGCTCTCAGCCACCGCCTCGAGAGATCGATTGAACGAGGTGATGCGCCTCATTCGCACCGTCGATACGCGGCTGCCCATCGTCAACGTGTACGGAGAGGTGCCGTCGGCTGACGTCGTGAACGCCATGCCACTCACCGACATTTGGGCGCTCAACGTGTACCGCGGGCTCTCGTTCGGGAACCTCTTCTCCACCTTCGCGCAGCGCAGCACCAAGCCCATGATGCTCGGCGAATATGGCGCCGACGCGTGGAACGCGCTGCTCCCGGCCGAGGACCAGGCCTCGCAAGCGATGGCCACCGAGGCACTCACCCGCGAGATCCACACGAATTGGTCGGGCTCGGGCGGCGTTGCCATCGGCGGCGCGATCTTCGAGTGGTGCGACGAGTGGTGGAAAGACGGCGCAGGCCGAGCCGATCAGCACGACGTGGGAGGCATCGCTCCCGGTGGCGGGCCCTACCCCGATCGCACCTTCAACGAAGAGTGGTGGGGCCTGGTCGATATCGACCGCACCCCTCGCGCCGCGCTGGCCGCCGCTCGCCGAGGGTGGGGGCTGTGACGCGCTGGGCGTTCCTCCTCGCGTGCCTGTCGTCAGCCTGCAGCTCTCCGCCGGGCACGAATGAGGCTGACGCGGCGGTCCAGGTCGACGCCACCGACGCCGGAGCAACGGAGCACGTCGAGGCAGACGCTGGCCCCTCGAACGCACCGACCTTCGCTCCCGGAGAGCTCGACGCGCCCTCGAACGGCGGCACCCTCACCTTCCAGCTGATCGGCAAAGCGGGCACCTACCCCAGCCGTCGAGACCCAGCGTCTGGACAGTGCGACGCGATTCACACCGCGGCCTGCTGCATGGCGACGCACGCGCTCTCCGACGACCAACTCTCGCCGTGGAACGAAGAGCTGATCTTCACCCTGCGCGGGCCCATGCGCGTGAAGCAGCTCGCGGCCTACCAACCCATCGGCGCTCGCTGGGAACGCGTGTCTCTCTGGGACGAGCGCGCGCCTCGCGCCTCCACCGGCGTTGGCTTCAACGGCAACCGCACCGAGACCGCCGGCTTCGCTGGCACCATCGGCAGCGAGTGCCTCGTCGACGTCAGCACCGCGACCCCGTTCCCCTGCGGCCCTGGGAGCTCGCCGTACTGCACGGGTACACACCGGTTCTGGGGCTGGTCTGGGGCGAAGCTGTTCGTGCTCCTGGCCTCGATGCCCCACATCGGCGCACCGCAGCTCGCTGGCAGCGCGTGCGGCCAAGGCACCACGGGCAACTGGTACGACGCGCCGTGGATTGGGCTGAGCCACGGAGAGCTCATTCGCGCCGGGGCCTTCGGCGGCTGCCACTGCTACGCGCAAGATCCCGCGAAGTGGTTCCTGGGCGACGGGTGTGGGCAGCTGAACGCCTTCGAGGTGGTGAACGACAACAACTCGTTTCGAAACCTCGACGTCTTCAGCACCAACTTCTTCGGCTACGCGGGGTACGTCGGCCAGGGCCCATGCGGGAGCCGCTGCAACGTCAGCACGTTGGATCCCGCGGTCGACCTCATCGACAAGAGCACCAGCCGCGAAGCCAGCGCCGGAGCCGTCGCCACGCCCGCCTCGACCCCGGGCGTCGCCTTCCGCCGACCGTCGAGCGGCGCTCGCTACTTCGTGATGCTCTTCGACCCGAGCTCCCGCACCGTGCAGCTCGCGGTCATTCACCCGCAGCGCGTACCGGATTCAATGGCAGCGCTGCTCCCCGCGCTCCCTTTCTCCGTCGACCAACTCACCGTCGACCAGCTGCGCGAGCTCCGGCTCCCGAGATAACCGCCTCAGGCGAGGCTGGCCTTCACCGCGTCGAGCTCAGCCACCAGGGCGTCGCCGAAGACGTGCTGAATCTCTCCGCGCGTCGTCTCGTACACCGTGGGCCCGGCGCCCTTGCACTGCAGGTCGTCGCGAATGTCGCTGCTGGGCCGCAACACGCCCTTGTCCCAGCACACGGGGAAGAGCCAGCACACCATGGGCTTGATGTCGTGGTAGTCGCGCCCGGTCTGCAGGGCGAAGCTGTGAATGCCGCACCCGCGGTTCTTCCGGTTGAGGAAGACGCAGCTGCCTCCCACCACCTGGCTGCGCACGAACTTGCCCGTCGGGTATTCGGGGTCTTCGAACACCTGGTCGTGGAACCACTTCTCGACCGGGGCCTCGATGAACGGCTTCAGCTCGTCTTTCATGGAGAGGATCTTGTCGCGCTCCCCCAGGTTCACGTCGCAGCCGTATTGGCAGCAGGAGTCGTGGCAAAAGGTGCACTGCATGCACTTGGCGAAGTACCGCAGGGTGAAGATGTCGGTGTCGACCTGCTTCAAGGCAGGCACGCTGGAGATCGGGAGCAACATCGGCTGCACTTTCGTGGAGGGGACGGCGTGGTGAGTCAGGCTGTTCTTTCCGCGAGAAGGCGTGTACACGCCGCGCAAAATGTTTCCGCGAGAAAAAATCCGTAACGTTGCGATCGTTGCCCACGTCGACCACGGCAAGACCACGCTGGTCGACTTCATGCTCCGCCAAGGTGGCGCCTTCCGCTCCAACGAGCACGTCGCCGAGCGCGCGATGGACTCGAACGATCTCGAGCGTGAAAAGGGCATCACCATCATGGCCAAGAACACGGCCATCAACTGGCAGGGCCACTTCGTCAACATCGTCGACACCCCGGGCCACGCCGACTTCGGTGGCGAGGTCGAGCGCGGCCTGCGCATGGTCGACGGCGTGCTGTTGCTGGTCGACGCCGCCGAAGGCCCTCTCCCCCAGACCCGCTTCGTGCTGAGCAAGGCGCTCGGCCTGGGCCTGAAGACGGTGCTGGTGATCAACAAGATCGACCGCAAAGACGCGCGCGCCCGCGACGTGCTCGACGCCGTGTATTCGCTCTACATCGACCTCGGCGCCGACGACAAAGACCTCGAGATGCCGGTGCTCTACGCCATCGCCCGCGAAGGCAAGGCGTCGCTCAAGCTCGACGTGCCCGGCACCGATCTCAAGCCGCTGTTCGACTCCATTCTCAGCCACATTCCCGCGCCTCCGGTGCCCGCCGAAGGCACGCCGACGCAGCTGCTGCTCGCGAACCTCGACTACGACGACTACGTGGGTCGTTTGGGCATCGGCCGCATCTCCGCCGGTCGCCTGGCGACCAACATGCCGGTGGCGATCTGCCGCGACAACGGCAAGGTCGAGCAAGGCAAGATCGTCAAGTTGTACGGCTTCTCGGGTCTGAAGCGGGTCGAGATCTCCGACGCAGGCCCGGGCGAGATCGTCTCCGTCGCCGGCATCGAGTCGCTCAGCATCGGCGACACCATCAGCGACATCGACAACCCGCAGCCGCTGCCCCGCATCAAGGTCGACGAACCGACCATGATGATGATCTTCCGCGTCAACGACGGGCCGCTGTCGGGCCGCGAGGGCAAATACGTCACCTCGCGCAACCT
>JAEUJT010000214.1 GCA_016793525.1 Archangium sp.
ACGATGCGCGTGCAGGCCGAGCTCGAGAAGCACCACGGCGTCGAGTTCATTTTCAAGATCGTCTGGTTCGGGTTGGTCGTCGACGTGCTCATCGAGATTCCGTGGGGTATTTCGTACAGCAATATTTGGCGCGTCGTCGACGGCGGCACGTTGGTCGAAAAGAAGTGGCCGTCCCACCACGGCGGAGGGCACCACGCCGAAGAAGAAGAGCACCACGCGCCGCCCGGTGGCTATGAAAGCTGGGGCAGCGAATGACAGAACAGGCACCACACCTGTTGCATATTCTTCGCATCGACTCGAAGGGGCTGCGCGCCCGGGTCGAGGTGAACGGGTTCGAGATCTTCTCCGAGCCGAACGCGAAGGAGCGTCTGCTCGAGACAAAGCTCAACCACCTGGTCGTGGTCGGCGAAAATGACCTGGTGGTCAAGCTCGGCCCGCCGCTCGACGACGAGCTCAAGCCGCAGACCCCGGCCGGGCATTTTCGCATTCTGTACATGGTGGCGGAGCACGGCAAGGCGGTGCCGCCCGACGCGCTCCGAAGCTCATGGAAGTGGCCGTCGACCGAGCCAGAGGTGAAGCTCGAGCTCGCTCCGCTCATTCCCGCGTGGGCGACCGCGTTCGACGTTCCCGCTGCCGAGGGGTACGGGCGGTGGGCGTGGCAAGACGCGCCCGAGGTCGAGCTCACGACCGCCGAGCGCAGCGCCATCAGCGACCTGGTGACCGAGGTTCGCGAGACGTTGGCCAACCGCGACGTCGCCGGTCTGCGGCGGCTGGTGCGGCTCAAACACCAGGAGCTGTCGCGTGCGCTCGACGTGCCGTTCGCCAACGTCGACTCCGAGTTTGGCCGGGCCTACGGCGAGCTGTTTCAAGACCCAACCGGGGTCATGGATCCAGTGGTGCCGATTTCACTGCTGCTGCGCCCGGTGGGCAGGGGCCGCGCGCTGCACGTGACGACGCAGTCTGGCGGGCCCCCGATCACCGGCACGTGGAACAAGCAGCCATTTCGGTTCGGCCTGACGGTCTCGAAAATCAACGACCAGTGGACCATCGTTCGGTGAAGGAGGAGCCATGGGAAAAGTCGCAGTCAATTTCCCGAAATCGCCTGTGACTGACGGCAGCGGCGCCAAGTCGCTGGCGCCGATGAACCCGCACAAGTTCCCGGCCGCGCCGGCGCCGTTCGTCGTCGCTCCGCTCCCCGGCATGGGGACCGAGAAGGGGTCTGACCTCTCGACCAAGACCACCTTCGACGGCAGCTTC
Organism: Archangium sp.; assembly: GCA_016793525.1. Next base: position 1,258 of record JAEUJT010000214.1, read on the forward strand.
ATCGGCAGCCCCAAGTCAAAGTTCGACGGCAAGATGGACATCTCGCCCCTCAAGGGCCTCATCGTCCCGACCACCGAAGGTATTTGTAAAAGAATGGTCGGCTCCATCGACACCAAGGTCGAGGGCAACCCCGTCTCCACCATGCTCGACATGGCGACCTACGGCGACATGAAGACGCCGGGTAAGTCAGGCAGCGGCAAGGCGAGCGAGATCAGCGTCAGCGAGGTCGAGGCCAAGGCGCTCAAAGAAAAGAAGTACAAAGAAGAAGAGCTGCCCCCCTGCAAGAGCGTTTTTATTCATGTCTTCGCTGGCTACCGCGCTGGCGGCGTCAAGAAAGACGACGCGGGGAATGTCGTCATGGAAAACGGCAAGCCCGTGTACCTCGACCCCGAAGACGCAAAAAACGCGAACGACTTCAAGCACCCCATCAATTTCAAGCAACGCCTTCAATTGCTTCAGAAGGCAGACAATGATCGCAAGAAGTCTGGGGGTACGGGTGGTATTCAGGCTGAAGACGTCATTGAGATAAATGACTTTCTTCTGTTCACTGGGCACATTGCGGTTTCTCTCGAAACCGTCAATGCGAAAATCAGGGGCTTCGGTCCGAACGTTCACGCCTCCTATGGGGACGCAGACCCGAATTGGCAGAAGGCCTGGTACATTTTGAACATGCTTAAGGGCCAGTATGTGGGCCGAGGGCTCGATGAGGTGGACAAAAGAGAGCCTTGGGACGGAAAGAGCCGAAGCCAGGCCGAGAAGATGGACGGTTCGTACATCGGAGAACTCACCGACGATACGGCGGTCTTCTCAGACGCCAAAAAATACAAGCTCAGGTACGAGGTTCAAGAGCTCGTCTACGCCGAGCCGGAGTTCAACAAGATCAAAGCTGAATACGACAAGAACGACGGAGAAAAGACGAAATTTCGATACAGCTTTCCGCCGTTCCTCCAGCCTGGAGAGAAATACGAGAAGCCTGATCCCTCGGCAGGTGGCGATAAGAGCGCCGGCCACCCGCCGAAGGGCGGTGACTGCAATTGCGCTACGTTCCCCGCGAAGGCCGGGGTGCGGATCCCAGAGAAGAGCGGGCAGGTGCAGTCGTACATTGAGGCGATCGCAGCAACTCGCCCAGGCGGCGCCGCGCCCGATTCGCCGATACCCCCCGCGGTCATCGGTCGGTGCAAGGGGTGCTGAATGGCTGACAACTTGAAGTCGAAGAACATCATTCGCTTCACGAAGCCTCAGCTCAAGACGCGCGAGGCGCTCAAGGCGTTGGCGGTGGCCCACCGCGCGGCGGGTGGCGGTGTAACCACCGAGCCCGAGCGGGAAATGGTCGACCAGTGGCGCAAGTTGCTCCTGAAGCTGGTGATCGCAGGGTGGAAGGGCGGGCTTGGGAAAGATGCCGAGCTGCCCGATCCGTTGATGCCGCCGCCCTACATCGAGCAGCGAACAAAACTGCTCGATCTGCTCTACAAAGACTTGCTCCGTCTGACCGTTGCGTACCGCGGCGGCGATCGCGCCTACGAAAAAGCCGTGTGCGATGAGTATGCGCGCGTGTACGACGAGATGGAGCGCATCGGCCACTGGTCCGGCGAACCCGGCTTCGACGCTGAGCTTCCTGAAGACCTGATGCCCGCCTCGTATCGAAAGGTTCGAGAGCAACTGTTCGCCGCGTTCCAAGTTCAATTCGCCGACGAGATCGAGCAGCTCAGAATCAAATCCATTCCAGAGATTCTCGCTGGCGAGCCGCCCAAACCGCCGAAGCCGACCTGATGCACATCATCGAATTTCCCCGTGAGCAGGTGCACGGCGTCGGGGCGATGCGCGCCCTCGCGCTCGCCCACCGCGTAGCCGGAGGAACCGACGCGACCGAGGCCGAGCGCGTGCTCATCGCGCAGTGGCGGGAAAACCTCCAAGCGCTCGAGCTGGCCGGGTGGAACGGCGCGCTCGGCTCCGACGTCGAGCTTCCCGAGCAGCTCATGCCGGCGGCGTACCGTGAGCGTCGACAACACCTGCTCGACCAGCTGCAGAACGACCTGATGAAGTTGGCCGCGGCCTGGCGCCAGACACACACACCGAGCGACGCCGCGCCAATTCTCGCCGACTACGAGCGCGTGTACGCCGAGCTGGACCGAATCGGCCATTGGAGTGGCGACCCGGGCTTCGACGCGGCGCTCCCCGACGACCTGATGCCCCAGGCGTACCGAGACATGCGGGAGACCGACTACGCGCACTACCGCTCCACGTTTCCACGTTTCTCGAGCTCCCCAACAAGCCGTGAAGTCGAGCCCTGGCTGATGTGATATCGATGGGGTGATGCAGGAGCGTCGGTCGATTCTGGTCCGGCTGTCGGATGCCGACCTGAAGGTCCTCAAGCCCATGGCCACTGCAGCCGGGCTGAAGCTCGACGCGTTGTTGCTCGCCGGTGCGCTGCGTTTCACCACGGTCGACCCGGAGTTCACCAAGCGACGTGGGCGGCAAGTGTCGTGGGGCAGCCCGCCTCCGCGCTTCGCCGCCGCGGAGATGGTCGACATCGCGTTGAGCCCGCCGCAGCACACCGCCATCGAGCGCGCGACCGCCGGCGTGTGCTTCGAGCGCGACGGAGACACCATCGCCCTCACCTCGGCGCAGTTCATCTCAGGAGCCGCGCTGCGCCTGCTCCAGCGCACCAAGCCGAAGGCACTCAAGGCCGACCTCGAGCCTTTTCTTGGCCCTGACTTGCCGCCCGCCGTCTCGGTTGAAGAGACCATCGTCCCCTCCCGCAGTCGGCCGGCGCTTTCGCTCCTCGACGATTCCGACAACGAAACCGTGCGGCCGTCGGTGCGCTCGTTTTTCTCCTCCGACGCGGCCAAGGAAGAGTCAGCGACTGTCCCCCCACCGGCTCGCCCGGCGAAGCGCGACGAGCCGCCGCCACCCCGCGCCCGCCCGCGCCGCCACGAAGCCGACGACGAGCGAGACGACGAAGAAGACGACCGCGACGACGAAACCTCTGACGTTGGCCCGCCGCCCATCGAGCTGCCCGACCCGCCGCCACCCAGCTTCGACCTGCGCCTCG
>JAEUJT010000256.1 GCA_016793525.1 Archangium sp.
CAGCTCATGCCGAGCACGTTCGACTCGAAGATGGTGCGGGCCGCGCCCTCGACGTTGCCGGTGCCGATTTTCCGAATGAACTCGGGAATGTCGATGCTCGTCGGGCACGCCTTGATGCAGGGCGCGTCGTAGCAATACAGACACCGGTTGGCTTCGGCGCGGGCCTGCGTGGCGGAATACGCTGGCTTCGCGTCTTCGAACACCGTCTCCGCGCGCTGCGAATTCAGCACGGGGAGCTTCATGCTTCAAAGACCTCGTCGGTGATGGCGAGCGCTCGGTCGATGATCTCAAAGCCGTGCGCGAGCTCTTGCTCGGTGATGCACAGCGGCGGGTTGGTGAAGATGGTGCCTCCCTGGAGCAGGGTGAACAGCCCGTTGGCCTTCAAGAACTCGCCGAGCTTGCCCATGGCCGGGTGCGCGCCGTTGTACGGCACCAGGCGCTCGCCCTTGGCGTTCTTCTGAATCTCGATCAGCCCGAACAGCCCGATGTTGCGGAAGGTGCGTACGCTCTTGTGCTTGGCCTTGAGCTTCTCGTGGTGGCTGCGCATGACCGGCTCGAGGCGCGCGGCATTTTCGACCATCTTCTCCTCGAGGAGCACGTCGATGACGGCCTCGGCGACCTCCATGCAGAACGGGTGCGCGTTGTAGGTGAGGCCGCCCCAGAACACGTTGTTCTGAAAGTGCGCGGCGATCTTGTCAGACACCGCCATCATGCCGAGCGGCACGTAGCTCGAGGTGAGCCCCTTGGCGGTGGTGACGATGTCGGGCTGCACGTCGTCGTGCTGAAAGGCGAAGAGCTTGCCGGTGCGGCCCCAGCCAGCCATCACCTCGTCGCACACGAGCAGAATGCCGTACGACTCGAGCAGCGCCTTGAGCTTCTTCAGGTACCCCTTCGGAGGGATGAGGATGCCGTTGGTGCCGGTGACCGTCTCGATGAACATCGCGGCGATGGTCTGCGGCCCTTCGAAGCGAATGACCTCGTCGAGGTAGCGCAGGTTGTTCTCGACGATTTCGTCGTCGTTTTTGCCGAACGAGTAGTCCCACGGCGTCGGGTCCATCACCTTGATGAAGCCAGGGCCGCCGGGCTCGTTGGGCCAGCGGCGCGGGTCGCCCGTGAGCTGAATCGAGTTGCCGGTGGCGCCGTGGTAGCTGCGGTAGCGGCTGAGAATTTTTTGCCGGCCGGTGAAGAAGCGCGCGGCGCGCACCGCGTTTTCGTTCGCCTCCGCCCCACCCAAGGTGAAGAAGAAGGTGTTGAGATCGCCGGGGAACAGGCCCGCGAGCTTCTGGCTGAACCGCGCCCGCACTTCAGTCGCCGCGCCCGGGTAGACGAAGAGCAGCTTGTCGCAGGCCGCCTTCATGCGCGCGATGACCTTCGGGTGGCTGTGCCCGATGTTCACGCTCATCAGCTGGCTGTTGAAGTCGAGCCACTTCTGGCCGCTGGGGCCGTGCATCCACACCCCGTGCGCGTCGCTCACCGGGAGCGGCATCGTCTTGCCCGTGGCGGACCACGAGAAGAGGGTGTGCTTCTTCGACAGCTCGATCATTTCGGCTTCGTTCATGGCGTTCCCCTCGTGGGTGTCAGCTCAGCTCATCCACGTCTGGTCTTTTTGGAGCGCCCACTTGGCCGTCACCTTGCGGGTGCGGGTCCAGAAGCGGAAGCCGTCCCAACCGGTCATGTCGCCGTGGCCGAAGCGGGAGTCGTTCCACCCGCCGAAGGCGAAGGGCTCGCGGGGCACGGGCACGCCGACGTTGACGCCGCACATACCGGCCTCGGCGCGGCGCATCACCTCGCGGGCGACATGGCCGCTCGTCGTGTACACAGAAGAGGCGTTGCCGTACGGGTTGTTGTTTTCGATCTTCATCGCCTGGTCGACGTTGGCGACGCGAACGATTGAAAGCACGGGGCCGAAAATCTCCTCACACGCCGCGGCCATGTCGGGCTTCACGTTGTCCAAAACGGTGGGGCCGACCCAGTTGCCGCCGGCGGTGGCCTTCTGGTTTCGCCCGTCGAGCAGCACCTTGGCGCCCTGCTTCTCGGCGTCGTTGATGTACTTGGTGATGCGCTCCACCGAGGCGGGGCTGATGATGGGGCCGATGTCTTTGCCGAGCTCGAGCTTCTTCGCGCGCTCCGCGACGGCCGAGACGATGTGATCGACGCCGCCGACCGCGAGCAGCACCGAGGCCGCCATGCAGCGCTGGCCCGCGCAGCCGGTGAACGAGGCGACGATGTTCTCCGCCGAGAGCGCGACGTCGGCGTCGGGCACCACGACGAGGTGGTTCTTCGCGCCGCCCAGGCAGAGGGCGCGCTTGCCGCTCGCTGACGCGCGGGCGTAGGTGGCCTTGGCCGCGGTGGTGGAGCCGACGAAGCCGAAGGCCTTGATGCCGGGGTGGTCGCAGAGCGCCTCGACCGTCGAGCGCCCGCCCTGCACGAGGGAGAACACGCCGTCGGGCAGGCCTGCCGACTTGAAGATCTCAGCCAGGCGGAGCGTCGACAGCGGCACCCGCTCAGACGGCTTCAAGATGAACGCGTTGCCGGCCACCAGCGCCTGCGGGAGCATCCACAGCGGGACCATGAGGGGGAAATTGAAGGGCACCACGCCGGCCACCACGCCGAGCGGCTCGTAGGTGGTCTCACACGTCACGCCGCGGCTGACCTCGAGGTTCTCACCGGCGGCGATGTTGGGCAGGGAGCAGCCGTATTCGAGGCACTCGATGGACTTGGCGACCTCGGCCTTGGCCTCGTCGAACACCTTGCCGTTTTCGTGGGAGATGAGCCACGCCAGCTCGTCGATGTCGCGGAGCATGGCCTCGCGGGCGCGGTACATCACGTAGGCGCGGTCGCGCATCGGCACGTTGCGCCAGTCGGCGAAGGCCGCGGTGGCCGACTTCACCGCCGCGTCGACGTCAGCCGCCGAGGAGAACTTCACCGTGGCCATGGGCTTGCCGTGGCGCGGGTTGACGACCTGCAGCGACTCGGTACCCGTGGGCTCGACCCACTTGCCGCCGATGAAGTTTTTGGCGGGGGAAAATTCGGCGAAGTCGTAGGTGGTGGCGGGGAACTTGGCGATGGTCATGGCGTTTCTTCCTTGTACACGAATTGATTGAATTTACTTGGCGAGGGCGGCGGGGCGCTCGCGCTTCACCGCCGTCCACGGGTTCACGGCGTTGCGTTTGGTCTGAGATTCCCAGAACGGCGCGAAGCACGCGCGCGACTGGTACTTGCCGCGGCCCTTCTGGGTGTGGAGCTGCCCGTCTTTCCACACCACGCTGCCGCGGGAGAGGGTGACGGCGGCGTTGCCGACCGTCTCCATGCCTTCGTAGATGTTGAAGTCGATGTTCTGGTGGTGCGTCTTGACCGAGATGGTGCGGGTCTTCGCGGGGTCCCACACCACGAGGTCGGCGTCGGCGCCGGGGGTGATGGTGCCCTTCTTCGCCAGGTTGAAGATGTTGGCGGCGTTGGTCGAGGTCGCGGCCACGAACTCAGACGGGGTGAGGCGCCCGGTGCGCACGCCGTGGGTCCACA
>JAEUJT010000287.1 GCA_016793525.1 Archangium sp.
CTCGGGTTTCTCGCCATCGCCACGACGGCGTGCCTCGGCGCCGAAGCGCTGGCCGACACCAACTCGTCTGAAGCGGCGCTCCTCGCAGCTGACGGGAGCGCCGACTCCGGGGTCGACGGCTGCCGCGGAGGCCACCGACAACCGCCGCCCGAGGCCTTCACCGCCTGCGCCAACCTGACCGAAGGCACGGCCTGCTCCGTCACCCACGACTCGCGCACGATTCAGGGCACCTGCCGCGCCGGTCCTCAGGGCGAGGCGCTGGCCTGCGCGCCGAACGGCCCGCCTCCGAGCGCACGCTTCGGCCCGCCGCAGGAGTCCGTCGATGCGTGCGCCTCGCTCGCCTCCGACGCCGCGTGCAGCTTCTCCCTCGACGGGCAGACCGTGTCGGGCACGTGCCGGCACGGGCCTCCGGGGCGGCCGCTCGCGTGTGCGCCCGCGGGAATGGGCCCTCCGCCCGGGCACCGCCGCAACTGAACCGCGAGCTCAGCCGCTGGCGCCGAGGCTCTCCACCAGGCGCTCGCGGCTGGCACGCATGAACACCGCGTTGGCGCGCAACACGAGCTCCGCCGCAGCCACCAGCACCAGCGCCACGCCGATGAAGACGGGCAGCTCCCACCCCGGCGCGTACGCCCCCAACGCCCACAGCAGCCCGTAGTACACGCCGCCCGAGCCGAAGATGGCGACGAGCGTCAACAGCACCACCAACAGCGGAGGCTGCGAGCCGCGCATCCCGTTTTTCGTCAGCGCCCGAGGCTGCCACAGGCTCGCGAACTGCCCGACCATCGACAGGGTGAGAAAGAAGCAGGCGGAGATGCACAGCCCCACCAGAATCGACAGCACATCGGTGTGGCCCGTCACCACCAGCAGCACCGTCAACATCACCGTCTGCAGCAGGTGCCACGCGGCGAAGCCCCACTGCTTACCGCGCAACATCGTGGCCTCGTCGATGGGCAGCAGCAGCAGCGCCTTGATGCCGTGACGATCGAGCCCGAACTGGTTGAACAGCAGGTTCGTGCCCGCCAACGCCGCGTAGCCATACGCCGCCGGCACCAGCCACGGCCCCCGCCCCGAGAGCTCGGCGAAGGGCCCGCGAATGACCACCAGCGTCAGCAGCGGCATCAGCAACCCGAAGCGCCCAGGAATGCTCGAGGCCAGTGCCGCCCACTGGAGTCGGGCCATGCCCAGGTGTTTGGCGGAGAAGGTCCACACCTTCGGCGGAGGCCCTCCGCCGTCGAGCGTCGACAGCGGCTGCTCCCGCGACACCGCGTAAAAGGCCCCCATCACCAGCGCCCCGCACAGCAGCACACTGGGCACCATCGCCCAAGCCGCCACGCTCCACGGGGCGCCCGCCACCACCTCGCGCGCCGCCGTCAGCAGCCGCCCCGCGGGCAGCGCTGCGCCCAGCGCCAACACGCCATGCGTCGCACCCACCACGGTCTGCGCCGCCAGCCTGGAGGCCACCCGCGGCAGCAGCGTGGTGAGGGACACAGCCACCAGCGGCAACATCACGAAGGCCACCCGCGTCTGCTTCGACACCCGCAGCGCCAGGCTGCCCACCAACAGCTGCGTCGACAGCAGCGTCAGGCCCCCGGTGACGAACAGCACCGCCAACAAGGGCGCCGCGGCCGGAGCCGCCACCCCCGCACCGATGCAGATCGAGAGGAGCGCGAGCCACTCCACCACCGACACCACCTCGGTCGCGGCGGCCACCAGCTCGGCGGTGAAGAGCGTGCGCGCGGTCACCGGAAAGGCCTGCAGGCTCTCCCACGGCAGCTGGCGGGTGCTGCCGGAGAGGCCTCCGAAGGCGCTCGCCACCAGCGTCAACCCGCTCACCAGCAGGCCGAGCACCGCGAGGTTTCGCTCGGCGTCAGCGCCCCCGTTCAGGCCCTGGCCGAAGAGAAAGCCGAGCAGCCCCACGCCCAACAACCCGGGAATGACGGTGGTGACGATGATGAGCGACAGCACCGCCACCATCGCCCACACCCCGCGCTTCCCCACCCGGGCGAGCATGCGGTTGATGGTGCTCTGGAGGTGCGCGGCGAGCACGGCGCGCAGCGGGCTCACAGCCACGACAGGTTGCCCTTCTGGGTGCCGCCCACCAGCCCGACGAAAAACGACTCGAGCGAGCCGGTGCCGCCGCTCAGCTCAGCCAAGGTGCCGAAGCCCTTCAAGCGGCCGTCGTCGATGATCGCGATGTGCGGGCAGAGCGCCTCGACCACCTCAAGCATGTGGCTGGTCAACACCAGCGTCACCCCGCGCTTCTGGAGCGAAAGCAGAATGTCTTTGATGGTGCGGTTGGTGACCGCATCGATGCCCTCGAACGGCTCGTCGAGGAACACCAGCTTCGGCCCGTGCAGCAGCGCCGACGACAGCGCGAGCTTCTTCTTCATGCCGAAGCTGTAGTCGGCCACCAAGGTGCGGTGCCCGGGCTTGAGGTCGAGGGTCTCGAACATCTCCGCCGCGCGCGCGTCGATGGTGGCGTCTTCGAGCCCGTGCATGCGCCCGACGAAGCGCAGGTACTGGGGGCCGGTGAGCATCTCGAGCAGCGCCATGTCTTCAGGCATCACGCCCACCAGCCGTCGCGCCGCCAGGCCCTGGGTGCCGATGTCGTGGCCCAGCACCGAGATCGAGCCCGAGGTCGGCTCGACCAGCCCCGTCACCATCTTCAGCGTGGTCGACTTGCCCGCTCCGTTGCGGCCGAGGAGGCCGAGGAAAGTGCCCTCGGGCACGGTGAGCGACAGGTCATCGACGGCCACCTTCGCGCCGAAGCGCTTGGTGACGTTGCGGAGCTCCAAGGCGGCCATCGGCGCAGTGTAGGCCGCCACCGGCGAGAAACAGTCGCTCAAAACGAGCACGCCCCGGAGGGCCGCGCGGGCGCTCCAGGGCGAGTCGAGGCTTCAGCGGCAGCTGAAGATCAGCCTTCGTCCATGAACCCGAAGGAGATGCTCTTGTACTGCTGCCCCAGCAGCTTCTGGAGCAGCTTGGCGCGCGGGTCAGTCGACAGCAGCTCCTTGCCCGCCGTGTCTTTGATGCTCATCAGAAACGAGTCACCTTGGTCGGCCAGCTTCAGCGACGTGAAGTCGATGGTCCTCAGCGTCGGGTTGGCCCGCACCAGCTGCGTCGAGGAGGCCTTCAGCGTCGCGGCGCCCTTCTCGATCAACGCCACGTCGGCGGTGTTCTCGAAGGACCAGCCGGCCATCTCCAGCGTGCCCGCCTTCGCCGCGAGCCCGTCGGTGCCCATCTTCGCGAAGCGGGCGGTGTACATGCGCGCCGCGTCGCGCGGGTCGGCCGCGGCCTTGATGTCTTTCTCTGCCTGCGCCATCAGCTTGGTCAGCTCACCCTCGGTGATCTTGTTCGGCTTCACCTTGGTGAAGAGCGTCTCGAACGCCGCGCTCGCCTTGGTCTTGGGGCGGGCCGCCTCGTCAAGCTTGGCCAGCGCGGCGCTGATCGCCGCCGTCAGCTGCTCGGGCTTGATGCCGGCGATGTTGGCCGTGCCCTCGAAGCCCGACATCTCGGAGAGAATGGTGAGCTTCGTGCCCGACACATTCACCTTGTACGAATCGTCACCCATCTCGGCGGCCCGCAGCGTCCACTGCATGGGCTTGGCGTCGCTCGGGTCCCACGCGAAGTAGAAGTCTTTCGCCGGGTCGCTCAGCTGGTTCTCGACCAGCTCTGCGAACGTCGAGCGGCCCTGGGGGTGCGTCAGCGCCGTCTTCACGCTCTTCGCCAGATCGGGCTTTGCCGAGGTCCACCCGGCTGGTTTGGCCTGGGTCGTTTGGGCGGTCGTCGCCGGCTTCGGCGTGGCGGAGGTGGCGGTTGATTGGCTGGTGCGCTGCGTCGAGGCGGTGCGCTGCTGTTGGGTAATGGAGGGCATGTGGCGAAGCTCCTGAGAACCGAAGGGAGAAACCGACAGCGTGAGACCTTGCCACAGCTTGACACCGGGTGAAGCGATCGAGCGCAAAAAAACCGTGTCACGTCTTCGTAACAGGCGCCTCGAGGGCTATTTCTTCTTCCCTTCGATGCGCTGGGGCGGCTTGTCGATCTCGATCTCGTCGACCAGACGGAACTCGGTGCGGCGGTTCTTGGCGCGGTTGAGCGGGGTGTCGTTGGGCGCGATGGGCTTGTCGAAGCCGAAGCCCTCGCTGCGCAGGCGCCGGGTCTCCACGCCGTGCTCGATCAGGTAGTCCTCGACGGCCTTGGCGCGGCGCCGGGAGAGGTCGATGTTGAACGCGCGCGGGCCGACGTTGTCGGTGTGGCCTTCGATCAGCACCGGGCCGACGTCCATGTTGTCGAGCAGCACCTTGGCCACCTCGTCGAGCAGCGGGAACGACTGCTTGTCGATGCGCGCACTGCCGAACTCGTAGAGCACCTGGTTACGAATGCGAATGCGCTCAGACTCGAGCACGACGTCTTCTTCTTCTTCGGGCGGCGGGCACCCGTTGAGCTCGGCCGGGCCAGGCTGATCAGGGCATTGATCGGCGTTGTCGGGGATCTGGTCTTGATCTTTGTCGGGGCAGCCGTCGAGCGGAGCCGGGCCCGCTGCCTCGGGGCAGCCGTCGACGCGGTCGAGAATACCGTCGCCGTCGGTGTCGGGCTCCGGGTTCGGTTCGGGGCAGCCGTCGCCGTCTTGGTAGCCGTCTTTGTCTTCGGGCTCGTTCGGGCACTGATCGATCTTGTCGGGAATGTCGTCGCCGTCGCCGTCAGCCGGGGGAATACGCTCGTAGCGAACGCCCAGCGTGAAGCGGAACGTCTCGCGGCCGTAGCCGTTTTCACCGAGGCCGCGGCCCACGGCGACCATCACGCCCCACTCCGCCGCCACCATCGAGCGCAGGCCGACCAGCAGCTCGAGCGGCGTCTTCAGCGCCTCGGCGTCGCGGAAGGTGAAGGGCGCCTCCGCCGGCGTGGCCAGGTTGATCTCACCCAGCAGCTGGTTGCTCTGGAGCGCCCCGATGTCGGGGATCGAGATCTGCACGCCGCCGCCCATCACAAACTCGTGGCCGACGTAGAGGTTGAGGTACCGGCCAGGCGCGGTGCGGAACTTCCACCCCGCGTTGGCGAGGATTCGAACTGGCCCGAAGGTGCGCTCGGCGGCGAGGCGGGGCGCGAACACCACGCCGCGATCGCCCATGAAGCTGAAGCCGTCGCCGGTGGGGAAGCGAATCTCACCGATGGCCGCCAAGCCGACGATGGGGATCTCCGACTGACGGAGGATCTGGAACCGCGCCTGCGCTCGCATGGCGCCGAGGCCGATGACCCGCGGGTTGTCTTGGGGGAAGCCCTGCGCGGTGAGCAGGCTAAAATTGCCGATGTTCACCAGAGAGATGGGCAGATCAGCCGCGACCTCGAGCCGCGAGAAGAGCTGGTACGCCCCCATGATGTGCAGGTCCGTACGGAAGGGAATCAGGTCGCCGAGGCGCTGATCGCCGGCCTTGAGCGCCAGCACCCCGACGTTGAAGTCGAGAATCGGCATCAGCTGCCACGAGCCCTGAGGCCGCAGCTCGGCGCCGTCGAGCGAGAGCCCAGGATCCATCGTCGGCGAGAACTTGATCGGCACCGCGTCGAAGCCGCGCGCGAACGGGTCTTCAGCCGCGACGGCCTGCACCGCGACGACGCACAGCAGCACAGCGGTGGGTACCTGGAGCCTCACTGCCTCCGGTTATAGCCGCGCCCGCCGGGGCACCAAGAATTTGGTTTCACTTCGAGCCGCGAATGGGTGTGAGCGAACAGCCCAAGGCGAAGTGCATCCCGATGAACTGATCATCGGCGCCGTCGGGCGTGACGTTCAGTTCTTCGCGGTGACGTCGGCCTTGAGCCCGTCGACCCAGACCTTCTTGGTGTCGGCGTAATACAGGTACGCGCGGCTGGCGGGGCCGGTGTACGTGCCGGGAATCGCGGCGATGAGCGACAGCGGCACGCGCACCGACTGCTTGGGCAACATGCCTCGCCAGTAGAGCACCACGTCGCGGCCCAGCACCTCGTAGGCGTCGATGGTGCGCTGCTTCACCAGCTCCTTGAGTTGATCGTGCCGCGGCTCGAGCCCTCCGGGCAGCCCGACGATCGCCACCACGGTCGGCAACTGGGTGTCGGTGGTGTTCGTGACGCGCGCGGTGGCCTCGACCACGTCGCCCTCCGCGAGCCCTGGCTTCGCCAGCTTCACATCGAGGGACACCATCGCGTCACTCGCGCTCTCGGGCTTTTCTCGGTTGAACCGCACCGCCACCGAGTAGGGAATC
>JAEUJT010000302.1 GCA_016793525.1 Archangium sp.
CACCTGCTCCACCGGTCAAGAACTGGGTGACGATGCGCGGGCCGAGAATGAGCTCGTGCGGGCCGAGCTTGATGCCGGCGAGGAACGGCACGTTGAGCGAGAAGTAGTTCAAGACGCCGAGGAACACCCCACCCACCGTCGGCGCGATGGAGCCGGCGAACGAGGTGCTGCCCGGCTCGGTCAGGAGGAACTTGCCCTGCAGCTCGAAGCCCGTGGTCCCGAGGCGCAGGCCGAGGTCGACCCGCTCATCGACGCCGTAGCGGCCCGCCAAATCGATGGTGGGGAGCACCAACGTACCGACGGTCGCGTCGGAGACAGCGAGCACTCCGGGTTCGAGCGCGAACTGGAAGTTGCCCTTCCCCAGCGTGTCGGCCCTCTGCACCCCGCCGATGGTCAAGCAGCCAGAGGCGAACGCCACCCACAGCGCCGCCCCGCACCACCGAACTGCCCGTCGCATTCCGTCACGCATGTGCGCCCCCTCGCGAGAGACCGCGGTAGCACGCGCACAGACCGAGCGGCAACCTCACCTCCGCTCGAAGCGTCGGCCGGCGCGCTGAATGACGTGGCCAGACAGCTCGAGCTCGAGGAGCGCAGCCAGGAGTGCCCCGGCCGTGAGCTCGGTCTTCGCCTGGAGCGCGTCGAAATCGATTGGCGCGCGCTGGAGGACGCTCAACACCCGCCCCGCACTGGCGCTCACGGGGCCAGCGGCGTCACCGACGGGTGGTGGCCGCAGCGCGGCGGCATCTTCTCCGAGCGCGGCCAGCACGTCGGCCGGGGCCAAACACACCCGCGCGGCACCGTCGTGGAGGAGCGCGTTGCACCCAGCCGCGGCGGTGTTGAAGGGGTCTCCGGGCATGGCCAGCAGCGGCCGCCCGTGCTCGAGCGCGTAGCGGGCGGTGTGGAGCGCCCCCGAGCCCTGCGGCGCGCGCAGCACCAGCACCGCGTCGGCCGCCCCGGAGATGAGCCGGTTGCGCCGGGGAAACGTCGAGCGGTCGGGCCGAGTGCCGGGAGGGAATTCAGAGAAGAAGGTGCCGCCTCCCTCACGAAAGGGGCCCATCAAGCGGCGCTGAGGGGGGTCGACCTGCTCGATCGCGCACCCCAAAAAAGCCCAGGTCTCGCCGCCGACGCCGAGGGCGGCGGCGTGGCAGAGCTGATCGACCCCTTCGGCGCCGCCGGAGACGACCCCGATGCCCGCGCGGGCCACCGCCTCGATGAAGGGCCTCACTTGGTGCGAGAAGCCGGCGTCGGGGTGACGGGTGCCGACCATCGCCGCCCGGCGGCGTGGCGCGGAGGCCGCGGGGCCCAGCACGAAGAGGAGCGGCGGCGCGTCACCGACCTCGGTCAAGCGCGCGGGGTACCCTGCGTCGCCCGAGAACACCACGCGATGCCCGAGCTGGGCGAGCCGGCGCTCGAGGGTATCGGCGGCCGCGCCGAGCGAGGGGAGCTGCGCCAACCCACGCCGGGCCTGCGCGGAGAACACGGGGTTCGCCCGGGCGAGGTCGGCCCCCGCGGAGGGTAAGAGCGACGCGAGGTCGACGCGCGCCCGCAACCGCTCGAGGGTCTTTCGACCGACTCCTGGGAGAGACCACAACGCCGCCACCGCCCGCCGTTCCGCCGTGTGCACACCAGGCGGTGTAGCGCGGGGGTCTGACGTCGATGCGAGAGCGCGGGGTTTACCGCTCGGAGCGAGCGGAGGTGGCGTGCATCTCAACGTGATCGCCACGCACGATCTCTTGAATCGAGCGGGTGACGAGGCAGGTGGTGGCCTTGGTCTTCACCTCGAAGGCCATGCAGCTGGCGATGTCTTCTTTCGGGAAGGCCTCATCGCGGATGGTGGGGTCGAGGTAGATCTCCTGCGACAGCGAGTCGTGCTGGCGGAAAATGGTGAAGGTGTTGCCGACCTGCACCCCGTCCTCCGTGCCGCGGTCGATGATCAGCAGCTGGTGCTCTCCGAAGGTGGTCAGATAGCTCGTGGTCGAGCCGACGACGTACGCGTTGGACAGCTCTTTCTCGTTCGCGCGGAGGGCGACGGCGTGGCTGACCGGCTCGCCGCCAGGGCCCAGGAGGTCGCCGCGCTCGATGGCCTCGTAACAGTTGTCGATGATCGCCGTGGCGTGGACCTTCTTCTCGACGCGGGTGACGTGGCCGACGCCCAAGATGCGCGTCTGGTACCCGACGAGGCCGCGCGTCACGGGGTGAATGACCTCACCCATGCTGCGAAAGATGACGAAGTTCTCGCCGAGCTTGGCCGGGCGCTTGTTCTTGAACTCGATGTAGATCGGGTGCCGGGCGCAGAGGAGATCGGCCTCGAGGTACGAGCCGACGATGGAACCCGACTCTTCGATTTCACGCGAGGTGACGAACCCCGTCGCCGCCAGGGTGACGGTCTTCTTTGGCTTGTAGCCGACCTGCCCCGAGACCTGGACCCGGTCTTCGCCCTCGTCGGGGATCATCGAGCCTTCTTCGACATCGCCGAGCTCGGTGCCGGCGCCAGACGGAGCCTCGCCCGCGGCGGGCTCGCCCCCGGCCTCGACGCGGGTCGGGCCTTCACCGCCGGCGCTGCTGTAGAAGCGCACGTTGTTGCCCGGGTAGATCCAGTGGGGGTTGGCGATGTCGGGGTTGTACGACCAGACCTTCGGCCAGTACCACGGGCTGCCGAGGTAGCGCTGCGACAGGTCCCACAGGGTGTCGCCCTTCTCGACCCGGTGCTCCGCGCCAGGGGCGTCTCCGGTGCCGACGGCGGCCGCGGGCGCATCGGCCCCTCCGGCCTCGGCGGCATCGCCGGACGAGGTGTCGTCGGCGGCGTTCGACGTGTCTTCGACGTCGCGCGACTTGTCGCGGAGCTGCTTCGCCTTGCCGGTGCTCTGCGCGAGCGCCGAGACCGACCCGAGGATCACCAAGAGAGAGAGGAGTGAGGTGCGCATGGTTTGGCTCGTTTCGAGAAACACAGGGGTTAGTCAGGAGCGCCGGTCTTGGCGGCGGGGACAGCGGCGAGTCGTTGTTGGGCCTGGGTCGCGGCGGCGGTACCGGGGAACGACGCGATGATCTTCTCCCAGGTGGCGCGGGCCTCGCGCTGGCGGTTCAGCTTCACTTTGCACTCGGCGAGCTTCAGCAGCGAGTCGAGCAGCGCGTCGCCGGCGGGATACCGAGTGATGACGCCGTGGAACGTCTTCTCTGCGGCGTCGACGTCTTTGAGCGCCAGTTGCCCGATGCCGGCGAAGTACAGGGCGTTGTCGGCGCGCGGGTGTTTGGGCCACTCGGCGGCGAACGACTGGAGCGTCTTGATGCCGCCTTCGACGTCTCCGGTCTTGAGCGCGGCGAGGCCGGAGTCGTAGAGGCCGTCGGCGACCACGGCCTGCGCTTCGTCGACGGGCGGGTTCGTTGCCTCGGTGACCGCGACGGCGGCGGCGAGGCCCTCGGGCGGCTCGGCGATATCGACCTCGAGCGGGAGCGCCGGGGCCTTCTCTTTCTTCGGCTTCAGCTTCACCACGGTGAGTGGAGGCAGCTCGGCGCTCTCCGGCTTCGACGGCTCGTTGACGGCGAGCGCCTGAGGCGCGGTCGCGGGCTTTGGCTGCGGCCGGGCGAGCGCGACGGCGAGCTGCTGCTCGAGCTTGTCGAGGCGGTTCTCGAGGCGCGCATTGTCGGACCGCGCGGTGCGCAGCTCGAGCGCGAGCGTGGAGAGCTCGGTGCGCGAAGCGGAGTCGGTCGCACACGCGCTGAGTGCGAGGCCCATGGCAGCGAAGAAACGGATGACAGCGAAACTGTAGAGACCGTGTGCTCGGTGGGTCAAGAAATCGGCCCTCGGCTGCTACAGGGGTGTGGCGCCACAGGTGATGAACGAGAGCTGCCGGCCGGTCATTCCAGCGTCGCGGCGGTGCGAGAAAAACCTGCCGTCACACGAGGTGCAGCACGGCACGACGTCGATTTGCCCGGGAGCCAGCCCGCACCGCTCGAGGGCGATGTGCACCGCCAGCACCAGATCGATGCGCGGCGACGCCCCGCCCAGCACCACCTCGGGGCCGAACGCGGTGGAGAACTTCTCGGGGAGGTCTCCGCTCACCTGAAAGCAGCAGGCGCGAATGGCCGGCCCCAGCGCCACCCGGAGTTGCTCGACCTTTGCCCCTGCCGCCACGAGCCGCTGCACCGCTTTGCCAGCGATGTCGGCGACGACGCCGCGCCACCCGGCGTGGACCGCGGCGACCCGGCCGCTCCCGCGATCTTCGAGGAGAATGGGGAGGCAGTCGGCGGTGCGGACCCCGATCGCCACGGCGCGCCGCGCGGTGAGGAGCCCGTCGGCGGTGGCGTCGCCCACGTCGTCGGCGATGGCGTCGCCGTGCACCTGGTTCATCAGCAGCAGCTCGTCGGCCCGCGCCGCGAGCTTGATTCGCCGCAGGTTTTCGGCCACCGCGCCGATGTCGTCGCCCACCGCGGTGGAGACGTTGAGCGACGCATACGGGGCCAGCGACACGCCACCGGCGCGAGTGGCGAACCCGTGGTGCGACGCCAGCAGCTTGGAGGTGAGCAGCTCCACGGTTCGGTGCCTCAAACAACCACAGGGCGCCCGGTTCGCCAAAATCTCGAAAAAAGCAACTCCGCGCTTCACTCCCCGGCCCAGGTGGGGAATTGTGCCGTTCGTGACGTGTTGCGTCACAAATCGGCTGTAGCCTGGGGGCACTCCTTCGTTTGCGATCAATCGGCGCCAAGCTGCTGTTGTCCATTGCGCTTCCAGCCCTCGTCGTGGGGTTGGCGGGCGTGGCGGTCGTGTGGCGTGAGACCGACGCGGCGGTGCGGCGCGCGACGCGAGACGAAGCGGTGGGCCTGGCGGAGTTCGTGGCCACCAGCTTCGGCACGGTCGACGAGACGGCGCCCAACACCCCACCCCGCGCGGCGCACAAGGCGGTGACGACAGCGATTCGCAGCAACTGGTCGGCGCTGAAACACGTGTCGACGCTGCGGGTGCTCGGGGCTGACGGCACGGTGCGGTGGTCGCGGCGCATCGAAGAAGAAGACAAGCCGTTTGGTGAGGCGGCGCGCCTGGTGGGTATGAAGGCGAGCGCCACCACCTTCGAAGCGCCGGCGTCGGTATGGCCATGGGCGCGCGGCGGAGGCGGTGAAGTCGTGCTCCCTCTCGGCGGCGTGGCCTGTGCGGGGTGCCACACCGGGCCCTCGACGCTCCACACCGGCGTGCTGCAGCTGACGGTCGACGAGCCGTCGCTCCGCGCGCAGGTGGCGGGCCTCTTCACGCAGGCGCTGGCCCTGTTCATCGCCTTCGCGGTGATGCTGACGGGGGCGATGGTGGTGTCGCTCCGGTTGGTACTGACGCGCAAGTTGGCGCGGCTGACGCAGGTGATGCGCCGGGCCGAAGAAGGCGACGTCCTGGTGCGCGCCCCCGACCTGGGCCGCGATGAGATCGGCCGGCTGGCCACGGCGTTCAACCGCATGTTGGCGCGGCTGACCTCGCAGGCGGCGACGGAGATCGACACCCAGCGCGACCTGCAGCGGGCGCGGGTCGAGCTGCAGTTCAAGACGGAAATCGAGTCGGTGAACAGCCGGCTCCAGCACCGGGTGAACGAGCTGCAGCTGCTCTACGACCTGGCGCGCACCATCGCCTCGACGCTCGACGTGAACGAGGTGCTCGAGCGCATCACCGCGCGGGTGCCGACGGCGCTGGAGGTGCCGAAGTTCTCCATCATGCTGCTGAACGCAGCGGGGAACCTCGAGGTGCGCAAGGCCCACCCGCCAAACGCTGGCAGCGAGGGGCTCGTCTTCGCCATCGGCGAGGGCATCTGCGGGCGCGCGGCGGCGACGGGAAAAAGCACGTACGTGGCCGACCTCGACACCGATCAGCTCTTCAAGGTGCGTGGGCCGTCGCAAGCCCGCGGGCGCGGCTCGCTGCTCTCGGTGCCGATGATGCGCGGGACCGAGCTGCTCGGCGTGCTGAACTTCGAGCGCACCGAAAAAGCCGACTTCGGCGCAGACGAGATCGACTTCTTCACCGCGGTGGCCGACCAGGTGGCGCTGGCGGTGAAAAACGCGCAGCTGCACGAGCAGACGGTGGCGCTGTCGGTGACCGACCCGTTGACCGGCGTGCC
>JAEUJT010000327.1 GCA_016793525.1 Archangium sp.
CTCGTCGCCGGGTCACCGCGGTGCTCCTCGGCCAACAGTACCGGAAGCTGATCGGGCGCGCGGGAGAGCGACCCGTCGGGCTCGACCGAAAACGTGGCCTTGGTCACGACCACCCAGTCTTGTCGACCTGACACGTCGGTCTCGATGCTTCGCTCGACCGAATACGGCGTGCCGTTGAGTACGTTCCACATGGCTTCAAGGGGTCAATTGTTCGAAATCTTCTTGCCCTTGACGACGACGTCACCGTCTCCCTTGATGGTCACCTTGTTGCCGTTCAGCAGAACGTCGCCGTTCTTCTTCATCACCAACACCGCGCTCCCGACCGTGATCGACAGCTCGTCTTCGGCCGACAGAATGATCTTCTTGCCGCTCAGCGAGAGGTCTTTCTTGGCTTCGATGACCTTCTTTTCGGCGACCAGCTCGGTGGAATCTTTGGTGACGTCGACGAAGAGCGAACCGGTCACCCGTTCATCTCGATCTTTGCCGACGATCAGCGCGTACGACTCGTGCACGTCGAGCTTGTAGCTCTTGTCGATGACGCTCTGCTTGCTCCCGCCCACTGCCTCACTGGAGTCTTTGGCGACTTGCTCGATCTTCTTGTTGCCGACGGTCAGGTTGTAGAGCAACCCGACGTTGATTCGCTGTTCACCGGCGACGGTGGTGATCTGCTCCGCACCGACGGTCAGCAGGTCGGCCAAGCCAACCGTCGTCGCTTGGCCGAGCCCGACGGTTCTGACGGCCGCTTTGTCGATCAACACGTTCTCGAGACCTCCGACGTGAACGGTCTCGTTTCCGTCGACGTTCATCGTGTGGTTTCCCACGATGTGGTTGAAGTCGTTTTTGCCGACCTTCAGCTTTTGGTTGCCTGTGATCTCGCGGGTGCGGTCTTTCTTCACCAGCAGCGTCTCGTTGCCGTCGACCTCTTGATCTTTGTCATTCTTGACTAAGATTTTCAGGTTCTTCTGCGCCTGCATGTACACTTCTTCGCTGCCGGCCGCGTCTTCAAAGCTGAGCTCGTTGAAGCCGCCGTTGCTGGGAGTGCTCCAGGTACGAATAACGCTGCGCGTCTTCTTCGCCGGCAGCTCCTTCGGCAGATTGATACCGTTGTACACGCAGCCGGTGACGACTGGTTTGTCAGGGTTGCCTTCAAGGAAGGTCACGATGACTTCCATGCCCGCGCGGGGGATGAAGACGTTGCCGAAGCCGATGCCCGCCGAAGGTTGCGCGACGCGCATCCAGCACGAGGTCTCTTCGTTGGTCGTGCCGCTCCGGTCCCAGTGGAACTGCACCTTGATTCGGCCGTATTCGTCGGTGGTGATGTCTTCGCCTTCAACGCCCACGACCACCGCGGTCTGCGCGGTCTGCACGAAGCGGCGCGGGGGCCGATCCATTCTGAACAACACGTCGTCGGGCACACACTCGAACGAGTTCGAGTAGCTGATCTCGTACCCCGAGACGCACTTCTCGGCGGCCTTACACTTGTCGGGCGTTGGGCATTCGTCACACAGCGGAGGGACCTTTCGACCCACCACGCCGAGGTAGGCCCCGCCGGTGACGGCGCGGCCTCGGTGCACGACCTTGGTCAATACGTACCCGCGGTTCAGGGGCTGGCGGAGCGCGTTTTCGAGCGTAAACACGCCGCCCGCCGTCATCCCCGTGACGATGCCCGTGCCGCGCCCCGTCTTCCCTCGAGACAGCGCCGTCTCTTGAACGAGCTTCGCCTGCGCCTGCGCGGTGTCGTTGCCGTATTGCACGCCTTCGTACCCGTGCAGGGTCGCCGGCGCCTCGCCGAGGTACTGCTGGCGAACGTTTCCGGCCGCGTCTTTCCCGTCGACCGTGTGGTCGGTCGGTGGGTTGGCGTTCGACCAGTTGAACACGCGGGTGCCGGCGCTCGTCGGCGTCAGGCGCGTATCGGTCAAGAACCGGTCGATGACCTCGACGGTGTCGTGGTCGTTTTTGGTGGTCTTCAGCGGCACGGCCTTGTTGTTGTACGTCGGCACTGGGGCGTAGCTGCTCACGTCGTCGATGAGCTTGAGCTCCTCGGCCGTCTCGCCCTGCACGAACACCGATACGATGCCCTCTTGCGCCATCAACCGCTGCACGAAGGCGAGGTCGGTCTCGTCGTACTGTGTACAGTATTCAAGAACGGGGTATTCATTCTGCAGGTCCAGCGCGACGGTCCGACCGAAATCAGACAACCCCTCGGTCAACACCGCTTTGAGAATGTCGGGGACCGACATGTTCTGAAAGATTCGGTTGTCGCGGCGCTGGGTCATCAGCGCGAGCGCGGGCACCACCGTCAAGTGGAGCATGGCCAACGGCAGGTTCTCATCAGACGTGCCGTCGTGCGCGAGCGTGGTGAACGACGCCTCGGAGACGATGCCGTTGATGTACCGCTGATTCCCCCGAATCACCGTCAGGGTGCACGCCTCGCCGACCATCGCCGACTCGTCGACGTCGGGGCCGGCCCCGGTGACTCGCAGGCGAAGGAGGTACGGCTTTGACAGCTCCTCAGCCAGTTCGAGCTCAAAGACAGTACAGTTCGGCAGATCGGCGTCTGGGTTCTGCCACGCAAATGCGCAGTTGACGCGATCGAGGGGCTGCTCTTCTGTCTCTTCTTCTGCCGAGGTGGCGTAGGGGTCGTTCGCGCTGGTGCTCGCGCTCGTCGTTCCCGAGACGGGGTTCGACCCCGACACGGGGCTCGTTCCCGAGACGGTGGTGGCGGTCACGCCCGCGGGGTTCACGGTGGTCCCCGACGACACGAGGTTGGAGCCGGCGGGTATCTCCGGCACCTTCGGGATCTCGGGAAG
Organism: Archangium sp.; assembly: GCA_016793525.1. The sequence continues at coordinate 2,811 of JAEUJT010000327.1, forward strand.
TTGAGGGACCTCTGGGGGCTTGAGCAGGTTGCTCACCACCGACGCGACGCCCACCGCGGTCCCCGCGACGGTCGCGACCGTGCCGACCACCTTGAGCGCGTCGGTCAGCTTTTCATTGCCGGTGAGGTTCGTCACCACCCCCAGGCCGGTCGTCACCGTGCCGATGGTGCCCAAGGTACCGCCGACGGTGCTCAGCTGTGAGATCGAAGGCGAGCCCGCGTCGGGAAGCGACCCTGGGAGTCCTTGGGCTGCCTCGCCGGGCGTGGTCTGAGACCCGCCCGCCTTGCGCCGGGCGATCTCGTCGAGGAAGAGCGCTCGAACGCCGAGGTGGTTCTGGAAGGTCCCGAGCCCTCGCTCGAGGTCGACGTCGGACATCGCCTTGAGCTTGGCCCCGTCGTTGTCCGAGTACCGATCTTCCAACACCTTGATGGGCATCGGCTGCGCGGTGAAACGCCCCTTCCCGAGGTCGTCGTACAGCTTCAGCAGCTCGGCGTCGGGCGCGTCTTCGATGTTGGCGTACGCGTACCGAATGCTGACTTCTTCATCGATGGCCTGGCTCAGCGACACCAGCGCCTGGCTCATCGTCGCGCCGTTGGGGTGGTTGGAGAGCTCGGTCAACGCACTGAGCGACAGCTGTTTGAGCGACTCGCGCGTGTAGCTGGTGGCCATTCCCGTGCTCTCCGGTGGAATCGAATGTCGGATCTGTTTGCGAGGGGCACGTCAGCGAGGATCTGCCCCGGCACCCGGCAGCCCAGTTGGGACGATTGAACGGGGGAACATCGGCCAAGTCAACTTCGATTGGCGGGCCTTCGGAGCGCCTGGGCAACGGAGCGTCGGACCTCATCGAACGGCGTCTGGCCGCGTCGTGCCGCGCCAGGCGCTTGGGCCCCCTTGGAACACCGCAAGCAGTTGATTTCACACATCTCGCGACTCGTTGCTTGGAGACGCGGGGGCGAGTCCATACAACCCGACCCATGGCCGCGGAAGGCGACCCCGACGACTTCAAAATGAGCTTGATGGAGCACCTCGGCGAGCTCCGTCAACGGCTCCTGCGGGTGACGCTCGCGGTCGTGGTGTTTGGCACCGCCTCGCTCGTCTTCGCCCGTGAGATTTACGGGTTCTTGATGCGGCCGGTGCTGCTGGCGTTGCCCCCTGACGCGGCGTCACTGGTGTACACATCTGCGATTGAAGAGATTAATGTATTAATGAAAATAGGCCTCTACGCGGGCGTCTTCGCGTCGACGCCGGTGCTGCTCTGGCAGATCTGGGGCTTCATCGCGCCCGGGCTGTACGAGAGCGAGCGAAGGCTCGCCGGGCCCTTCATCGTCTTCGGCACCGCTGCCTTCGTGGCGGGGGCGGCATTTTGTTACGTCGTGCTGTTGCCACAGATGTTCCAATTCTTGCTCCAAAAAGAAGGCGCGGCGGCGGTGACGCAGCGCCTCGATACCGCGCGGCTGAGAGAGGAAGACGTGCGGCGCTCCCTCTCGTTGGGTGACGTCGACGGCGCGGCCACGTTGGCGCGTCACGCGACGGAGTCCCTCGAGGCGCCGGGTGACGGGCAGAGCACCGAGGGGGCGTTCGGTATTCGGGTGCTCCCCACGCAGCGCGGCGAGGTGCTCGCTCGGCTCGAGGCCATCGGCCGGCTCATCGA
>JAEUJT010000333.1 GCA_016793525.1 Archangium sp.
GGCGCCTCCGGGCCCGCCCAGCCCATGGCACCTCCCGCCCCCGCCCAGCCCATGCTGCAGCCGGTCGTTCGACCGCCTCCGGCGGCGGCGGCCACTGCGGCGGGCCCAGCTGGAGCGCCCATCGTGGTGCAGGGCGAACACCGCGTCATCCTCCACACCGTCGAGGGCCAGGTGAAGCGCGGGTCGATCCGCGACGCGAACCTGAGCGCCGACGTGGTGGTGCTCGAAGGCCCGAGCTCGGTCGAGAACCTGCCCCGCACGCGGGTGAAGGCGCTCTTCTTCATGCTCGCTCCAGGAGCGCGCGCGCCGGCGGCCGACGGTCAAAAGGTGCGCGTCACCTTCAAAGACGGTCGCCAGGTCGCGGGCTTCTCGAAAGATCAGCAGAAGTCGCCGATGGGGTTCTTCGTGGTGCCAGCCGACAACCGCACCAACACCGAACGCATCTTCATCTACCGCCACGCGGTGCAGAACGTAGCCATCGAGGGCTGAGACCCGCTGGGGTGGCGCCGAGAACCGCTTCGGCGCTCAGTGCAAGAACTTGTCGGAGTCGCGCGACATGTTCCGCGAGTCGCCCGACACCACGCGCAAGTGCGCGGCGCGGCGCTTCAAGTCGCGGTTGAGCTGCCAGCTGCGAAAGCGCGTCCACAGGAAGCCGGGGCTGAGCCCGCGCAGAGAACCGCGGGTCGAGAGAAACACGAAGGCGAGCGCGAACACCGAGGGCAGCACCACCGCCAGGCCGTAGAACGCCGCCTCGAGCCCGACAAAGGCCACCCCGACGAGCGCGAGCTGCCGGCCGGTCATTGGGAGCCCCCAGAAGCTGGTCGGCCGGTCGGCGAACGCCAGGCCGTACGCCACCCACACCACCCCGGTCATCACCCGTGCGCCCGCGAAGCCGACGCCGCCGATGCTCGACCACAGCTGCGCGACGAGGAAGGTGCTCACGCCGCCCAGCGCGGTCATGCCCACGGAGAAGAGCACGAAGCGTCGCGGGCCCCACAGCTGCTCGAGCGCGCTCCCGATGCCGACGAGAATGAGCGCGCCGAAGATGACGCCAAAGGGGTCGGTCGCGACGAAGGCGTAGGTCAGCGGCGTCCACGGGGCGGGCAAGCCGATGACGTAGTCGGGCACCAACAGCACGTAGGGGCGGAGCGCGCCAAAAACCGCCTGGAGGATGGACACGGCCACCATGGCCACAGCCACACCGACCGCGGCGCTTCGAATCGGCAAAGCTGCGAACGGTGAGCGAGCCACGGTGCGCCTCTCTCTCAGACCTTCGCTTTGTAGAAGATGGTCAGCGTGAGGCAGTGAAACTCTTTGTCGCTGCTCTGGGTGACGATCTTGTCGACGATCTCGATGCCGGCGTTCTCCTTGATCCAGCGAGTCACCGTCTCGCCCATCTGCTCGCGATCGCGCGCCAGCGTCGTGGAGAACACCTTCACCGAATTGAACGACATCTCAGAACCCATGAATCGCGAACCCTCTTCCCTTTCAGTGACGGCGCTCGGGTCGGGCGCTCTTGCGCTTGCCCGAGGCCTTGGCCGGAGCCACCTTCACCAACGCCCGCACCTGCCGCTCCGTGAGCACGGTGGAGGTCGACTTCGCCTTCTCGAGAATACGCCGGCAGAGCGCCTCGTCGGCCGGCAGCCGCCGCTCGGCGAGCCAGAAGCGCACGTTGCTCATGCCGCTCATGTGGCCGATCTCGATGGTCTGCTCGCGACCGAACTCGCCCGCCGGCACGCCGGAGTACACCCGGTCGGCGAGCCACTCGTCGCCCTTCTGCTTGGCCTTGATGATCGCCGCGGCGTGCACGCCGGTCGCGGTGCGAAACGCGTCTTGCCCCGAGAGCGGGTAGTTGACGGGAATCGCCACCTTGGTCGCCTCGGAGACGGTCGTGACGTATTCGACGAGGTGGGTGAGGTCCTGCGAGATCCACCCCATGAGCTTGAGGTTGAGCAGCAGCTGATCGATCGACGTGTTGCCGACCCGCTCGCCGATGCCCAGGCCGCAGCCGTGCAGCCGGTGCGCGCCGGCCTCGAGCGCGGCGATGGCGTTGACCACCGCCAGGCCTCGATCGTTGTGGCCGTGCCAGTCGAGCTTCACCTTCGGGTTGAGCCGCTCGACCAGCGCCTTCGACCAGCGCACCAGCGCGCGGGTGCCGTCGGGCGTGGCGTGCCCCACCGTGTCGCACAGCACAAGCCGCGAGGCCCCCGCCTCGATGGCGCTCTGGAACAACAGCTCGAGCGCCTGCGGTGACGAGCGGGTGGTGTCTTCGGTGACGTACGCGACCTCGAGGCCCTCTTTCACCGCGAAGCGAATGGCCTCTTCGCTCATTTTGCGAATGAACTCGACGTCCCAGTTTTCGGCCCACTGGCGAATGGGCGAGCTGCCGATGAAGGCGTAGACGCCCAACTTCACGCCAGCCTTCTGCGACGCCTCGACCATGGGGCGAATGTCTTGCACCACCGTGCGCCCGGCGCAGTTCAGCTCGAGGGGCAGCTTGTGCTTCACCACGTGGCGCGACATCGTCACCACGTCGTCGAAGGCGCGCTTCCCCGCACCAGGCAACCCGATGTCGGCCGACTGAATGCCGAGCGCCGCCATCAGCTCGAGGATGCGCAGCTTGTCGTCGATGTCGGGGTCGATGACCGACGGAGACTGCACCCCGTCGCGCAGGCTCTCGTCGAAGAAGTCGAACGCGTGCGTCGGCTTCTCGCGGGCCGGCGAGTCGAGGTTCCAGTCGTGGATGAGCGCGTCACGGTCGAGCGACGCGGAGGGGGCGAGGGCCACGGGAGACTCCTAACGCAGCGGCGCCGGCCGCGCCTGGGCCGCCCGGTTGCTCTCGCAGGTGGCCAGCTCGCGGCAGGTGGGGCCGATGCCGTCGGCGTGCGCCACGAAGGGCACCTTCTCGTTCTCCTCGACACCGCACAGCGCGCAGCGGCGCTTCCGGGCCTTGGCTTCGGCGCGGCGTTGCTCGGCCAGCTGCTTGGCCTTCTCTCGAAGGGCCTTCGCGTCTGGAACGGCCCCGCTCACAGGGCCTCCACCAACACCGCGATGCCCTGACCGCCACCGATACACGCGCTGCCGACGCCGTACTTCAGGCCGCGGCGCTTCAGCTCGTACAACAGGTGGAGCGTGATGCGCGCGCCCGAAGCCGCCAGCGGGTGACCCACCGCGATGGCGCCGCCGTCGACGTTGGTCTTCTCGCGGGGGAGGCCGAGCTCTTTCTCGACCGCCAGGTACTGGGGCGCGAAGGCCTCGTTCACCTCGAAGAGGTCGATGTCGCCGAGCTTGAATTGCGCGCGCTCCATCAGCTGGCGAATCGCGGGCGCCGGGCCGATGCCCATGATCTTCGGGTCGCAGCCGCTCACCGCCCAGTTCACCAGGCGCCCAATGGGCTTCGCGCCCTTCTTGTCGCAGTAGGTGCGGGTCGCCATCACCGCGCTCGCCGCGCCGTCGTTGATGCCCGAGGCCGCGCCGGGGTGAATGACGCCGTCTTTCTTGAACACCTTGGGCAGCTTCTTGAAGCCCTCGACGGTGGAGTCGGGGCGGCCGTGTTCGTCTTTGGAGAAGAACGTCGAGCCCTTCTTCGACTTGATCTCGATGGGCAAAATCTCCTCAGCGAAGCGCCCGGCCTCTTGCGCCGCGGCGTGCCGCTTCTGCGACAGCACCGAGAACTCGTCGACCTGGTCCTGCGTCAGCTTGTACTGCTCGGCCAGGTTCTCTGCCGTGAGGCCCATGGGAATGCCGGCGACGGTGTCGAACAGGCCGACGGTGAGCGTGTCTTCGAGCGAGCTCTTGCCCAAGCCGAGGCCCCAGCGCGCACCGCGAACGGCGTGGGGCGCCTGCGACATCGACTCGGTGCCACCGGCGAGCACCACGTGCGCCTGCTCGGTGAGCATCAATTCAGCGGCGTTGATGTACGCCTGAAAGCCCGAGCCGCAGAGGCGGTTGACGGTGAGCGCCGGCACCGGAATGGGGAGGCCAGCCTTCAGCCCGACGTGCCGCGCCAGGTAAATGGCGTCGGGGCTGGTCTGCATCACGTTGCCGTAGACGACGTGGTTGACGTCGTCGGGCGACACCTTGGCCTGAGCCAGGGCCGCCTTGGCCGTCTCGACGCCCAAGTCAGTCGCCGAGAAGTCTTTCAGGCTGCCGCCGAAGGTGCCGAAGGCAGTGCGCTTGCCCGAAAGGAAAAAAATCTCTTCTGTCTTCGAAATGCTCTTCATGGAATCGGCCCGTGGGGTTGAAGAAAGAGTGACACGCCCACCATGCCAAGGGCGCCGAGCGTCCACAACAGTCCCGCGGCGTGACGTTGCCGCTGCTCGGTTTTTCCAGCGCCACTGAAGCAAGCGCGAAGCACCGTGACGAGCGC
>JAEUJT010000343.1 GCA_016793525.1 Archangium sp.
GGTGCTTCTCTTCGGCCAGCGCCTCGGCCATGGCGTCGAACACCTCGCGCCAGTCGTCGCCGAGCAGCGCATACGCCTCGTGCTCGAACTCGGCGCGGGCCTCCGGCTCGGTGGGCAGCTTGGCCAAGTAGGCCTCGACAATGGAGAAGCGCGTCTCGCGGGTGCCGTCGTCTTTCTTCCCGTCGATGACATCGTGCATCGCGTGGAGCAGGTTGATGAGCGGCACGGCCAAATCACTCGGAGCGAAGGCGCCAGGGCGAACGCGGTGCCAGAGCTCCTGCGCGGCGGCTGCGTGAAAGTCGGAGAACTGGCCGGTGCCTTTCCACGCCTCGGCCCAGCGCCAGGAAATGGAGAGCGGGTACGACGTGGCGGCGAGTGTGCGGAACTCGTCTTCGGTCAGCGCCACGCCGTAGTGCTTCAACGTGCCGAGAATGGCCTCAATGGAGTAGCCGTCCAGGTCCTTCTCTTTCCACCGCTTGTCGACGCGCGCTTCGCTCATGGCGCGGCGTGTACGGGACGAGGGTGCAGCGTGTCAAAACGCACCGTGCCGACCCTCGCCCGCGGAGAAGCGCGCTGCGCCGGCGCTCCCTTCGAGCGAGAGCGTCGGGAGCCCGACCTTCAGCTCATGTTTCAACGCCTCGTCTTCGGGGAGCGCCCACTGGGAGAGGGCCACTTGCCGGTCTCCGCGCATGCAGCTCTGCGGAAACGCCGCGAGCTGCTTCGCCAGCGCGATGGAGGCCTCGAGCCCCTCACCACGCGGTACCACGCGGTTGGCCAGACCCCACGCGAGCGCCTCGGACGCAGGTACGGCGCGCCCGGTCAGAATCATGTCCATCGCGCGCGACTGGCCAATGAGCCGCGGCAGCCGCACCGAGCCTCCGTCGATGAGCGGCACGCCCCAGCGCCGGCAGAACACCCCGAAGACCGCGTCTTCCTCCGCCACGCGGAGATCTGCCCACAGCGCCAGCTCGAGCCCGCCCGCCACCGCATGCCCGGAGATGGAGGCGATGACCGGCTTCGACAGCACCAGCCGCGTCGGGCCCATCGGCCCCACCGGACCGCTGCCGACGACGTTCTCTCGCGGCGTTCCGAAGGCCTTCAAATCGGCCCCGGCGCAGAAGGTGCCTCCGTCTCCGTGGAGTACCGCCACCGACGTCGCGTCATTCGCATTGAAGGCGACGAAGGCCTCGTACAGCGCTCGCGCGGTCGGCCCGTCGACGGCGTTGCGGACCTCCGGGCGGTGGAGGCGAATCACGGACACCGGGCCCACCTGCTCGACGTGGACGTTCATATGCGCGGTGTAGCCGAAGCGGCGGCGCCCGAAAATTCGGCCTATGACGCGCCCATGAACGAGCGCATCGCGGCGGTCTTGGCCACGCATGGCGCGCACCTCGAGCAGGTGACGCCGCTCCATGGAGGTGCCTGTCAGGAGAACTTCCGCATCTCTGCCACCGTCGAGGGAAAAGCGACGCAGTGGGCGCTGCGGAGTGACTCCGATACGTCGCTCCCCGGCAGCCTGCGGCGGCGCGACGAGTTCGCGGTCATCGAAGCGGCGGTGGCGGCCGGCGTACAGACGCCTCGCGCGCAGTGGTTGTCGCCCGGGCTGCTGCGGCCTGGGCGCGACGCGTATTTCCTCGACTGGGTTCCGGGAGAGGCCATCGGCCGGCGCGTGGTGCGCAACCCCGAGCTCGCGGGGGCGCGAGAGAAGTTGCCTGGTGCGCTCGCCGGGTCGTTGGCGGCGCTCCACGGCGTGGTCCCCGCGCAGGTGACGTTGCCGCTGGCTCCCGTGGCGTCGACGCCGGCTCGAGCGGCGCTGACGCAGCTCCGAGGGATGATCGACGGGCTCCCGAGCGCGCTCCCCGCGGTGGAGCTGGCGCTGGTGTGGGCCGAGAAGCACCTGCCGACGTCGAGCGAAGTCGTGCTCGTGCACGGCGACTTTCGCACCGGGAACTTCCTCGTCACCCCCGACGGGCTGGCCGGCATTCTTGACTGGGAATTCGCGCACTGGGGCTCGCGCTACGAAGACCTGTCGTGGATCTCGGTACGCGATTGGCGCTTCAACCGGCTCGAGCTGCCGGTCGGAGGGTTTGCCGCGCGCCGCCCGTTCTACGACGCGTACGCCGCGGCCTCGGGCCACACCGTCGATGTCGACCAGGTGCTGTGGTGGGAGGTCATCGGCAACCTCCGCTGGGCGGTCGGCAGCGTGTACCAAGGTGAGCGCTACCTGTCGGGGCAAGCCACCGACCTCGAGCTCATCGCCATTGCCCGCCGCTGCGTCGAAATGGAACACGAGGCGCTGCGCCTCATTCACCGAGGGGCTTTGTAATGCAATACAGACCCGACCACCCCACCCTGCTCGAGGCGATGTCTGCCTTTCTCTTGAGCGAGGTCGCGCCCGCGCTCGAAGCGAAGAAAGCGCTGCAGTTCCGAGTGCTGATCGCCGCCAACCTGGCCTCGGTCGTCGCCAATGAAAACCGGAGTGAAATCGAGCGGTTCAACGCCGAGACGGCCCGCTTGGCGGCGCTGCTGAAGGTGCCGGTGCCGAGCGCCCTCGATGCCACCGAGCGATCGGCGGCTGTCGAGCACATGAACCGCCAGCTCATCACCGGGCTCCGCGACGGCTCGATCGATTTCGCGGCGGCGTTGACCCACCTGCGCGCGACCGCCCGTGAAACCCTGGCCGTCACCAACCCCCGCTTCGACCCGTCAGACGAGCTCAACCAATGACTCACAGCACCTATCAACTGTCTCCCGAGCTCAGCGCCCAACGCGCGCGGGTACGTGACTTCGTCGACCGCCTGGTCATTCCCGCCGAGCGCGACATCGTGCGCGAAGATCGAGCGGGCGGCCGCGACACGCTCCGTTCCCTGCAGACGCAAGCGCGCGCAGAGGGCTTGTGGACGCCACATGTGCCTCAGGCCTGGGGCGGGCACGGCTTGGGCCCCATGGGCATGTGCGCGCTGTTCCGCGAGATGGGCCGGTCACCCTTCGGGGCGAAGGTGTTCAATTGCGACGCGCCCGACCAAGGCAACATGGATCTGCTGCTCTCCGTGGCGAGCGACGCGCAGCGCGAGCAGTTCCTCCGCCCGCTGGCGAACGGTGAAATCACCAGCGCGTTCTGCATGACCGAACCGGCTCCCGGCGCTGGCGCCGACCCGAGCAACCTGGCGACCCGCGCCACCCGCGTCGACGGCGGCTGGGAGCTGACTGGCCACAAGTGGTACTCCACCGGCGCGCGCAACGCGGCCTTCTTCATCGTCATGGCCCGTACATCTGACGATGCCCAAGCTGGAGCGACGCTGTTCCTGGTGGAGAAGAAGGACTCCGGCGTCACCTACGTGCGCGACGTGCCCACCATGGGCGAGCAGCTGCTCGATCACCACGAGGGCGAGGTGCGGTTCGAGCGCGTGCGCTTGAGCGATGACGCCGTGCTCGGCGGCGTCGGCAATGGCTTTCGGCTGGCGCAGGCCCGGCTCGTGCCGGCGCGGTTGACGCACTGCATGCGCTGGCTCGGGTTGGCGTCGCGCACCCTCGATCTCT
>JAEUJT010000376.1 GCA_016793525.1 Archangium sp.
TGCGGCGAAGCGGCGCAGCACGTCGAAGGCGTTGTCGTGCATCACCTGCAGGTTCTCTCGCCCGTTGGCGCGCGCGTTGTTTTTCGCGCGCTCGGCGGCTCCGGCGTCTTGCTCGACCGCGATGACCGAAGTGCAGCTGCGCGACAACGCGAGGGCGAACCCACCGTGGTAGCTAAACGTGTCGAGCGCCTCACCGCGGCCGAGCTCTCCCGCGCGGAGGTGGTTGTCGACTTGGTCCAAAAACGAGCCGGTCTTCGCGTCGGTGAGGAGGTCGAGCTCGAGCACCGCCGGGCCCTCGTGGTACCTCGCGACCGTCTCGCCGGTGCCCCACAACACGCCCTTGCGCCGCGGGAGCCCCTCGAAGTCGCGCCCGGAGCCGTCGTCGCGGCTCACCACCACCCGCGCCCCACACAGTGAGGCCACCAGCGGGCCCCACCACGCCTCACGGGTATCGGCCCCGTGCGACAGCGACTGCACCACGACGGCCTCGTTGTATTTGTCGACGAACACGCCGGGGAGCCCGTCGGCCTCGCCGTGCACCACGCGAAAGGCGTCGCGCCCCTTCAGCGACGCGCGGCGCTCGACCGAGGCCTTGAAGCGCGCGGTGAGAAAGGCCTCATCACAAGTCACCTCCGCCGTGGCCTGCCGGGTGAGGAGTCGGAGCGCGATGGGTGACGTGGTCGCCCACCAGGCCTGCCCGACGACGTTGCGCTGCGCGTCGACGACCTCGACCACCGCGCCACCGGGAATGTCGGCCGGAGCCTTCACCACCTCGGTGCGGTAACACCACGGGTGGCCGCGCCGCAGCGACGTCGCGCCTTTCGCCGAAACCGTCACCTGTACGACAGCGGCCATTGTTTCATCCCTCTCGTGAGCTCAGCGTCGTGTCGCGACCGGGCACGCATGAGCGACGGTTGCATTCGCCGACATGTCGATGAACTCGACCGCAGCCATGAGTCTCATCTCTCAAACGAAAGCCGACCGCGCGCCCCAAATGAGCTGCAGCACCCGAACGACGCGGCGCGCGTCGCCTGATGCCTCGGCCTGCGCGACGGTGGTCATCACTCGAGCCCTCGAGCGGCGAGCTCGAAGTCGTCTTCTCCGCGCAGGTGACCGAGCTCGTGGAGCAGCGTGACGCGAATCTGCTCACGCAGCTCGGCGTCGGTGCGCACGGCGCGGGCGAGGTTCTTTCGGTACAGCACGATGGAGCGGCACGGCTCGGCGTCGTCGGGCGCGGGCTCGCACGCCTCCTTCAAAGGCGGGCCGCGAAAGAGCCCCAGAATCGACGGCGACAGTGGAGGGTCGGCGGACAGCAAGTCGTCTCGCGTCGGCACGTCGGCGGTCTGCACCGGCACGCCGGTGAGGTCACGCAGCATGTCGACCGGCAGGCTGGCCATCGCCTGCTCCACCGCCTCGCGAAACGCGTCGGGCTCGAGCAGCACCGGCTCGGGAAAATCGGCGCTCGCCAGCGCGTGAGCCCGAGCGAAGTGGGCCTTGGCTTCGCTGGCGTTGTCTTCTCGCTCGGCGATGAGGCCCAGGTGTTGGTGCACGTGCGCCGCCCGTGCCTCGTCGTCTCGGAGCGCCTCGAAGGCCACCTTCGCCGCGTCGAATCGGAGCAGCTCGAACAGTGCCACTGCGCGCTCGTATGACGCCTCGGGGTCTTTCGGGGAGACCGTCAGCACCCACTCGGTGCGCTCGAGCGCCTCCGACGCCTGGCCCAAGTCATTCATCGCCATGGCGCCGATGCGGGCGAAGTCGACCGCCAGCGGGTCGTCGTGTTTCGCGCGCGCCTGCTCGAAACCGCGCTCGGCGTAGAGCGAAGCCAGCTCATCGAGCTCGCGGGTCGACGGCAGCACCACGCCATAGAAGTGCGACGCCGCGAGCAGCGCGTCGGGGTCATCGGGGTCGATGGCCAGCGCGCGGGCGAACGCCAGCCGGGCCTCGTCGAAGCGCTCGAGCGCGGCGAGGGCGTTGGCGCGCTCGACGTGGGCGTGCACGTCGCCGGGCTGAAGGGCGGAGGCCTGCGCGGCGCACGCGAGGGCCTCATCGAAGTGCCCGTCATCGAAAAAGGCGTGGGCGGCGTCGAGCGGGAGCTGGCCCTTGGCCTCACACACCGCGATGAGGTGGTGGGCGTGGGGTGGCGCGGTCACCGAGGCCCCGGCGTGCACGGGCTCGGTCGGAGCGGCGTCGAGCCGGCTCGAGGTCGCCGGCGGGCACACCGCGGCGGGCGGCGCTTCATGGCGGCAGGTGCACCCGACCACCGCAGCAGTGACGAAACCGAGCAGCGCGCGCATACGCCCGCCTGTCAGGCCGACTTCTTCTCTTTCTCGATGATCACCTGTGGCGGCTCCTTCTTGAGGATCACCCCGTCGGTGACGCGGCACTCCTTCACGCCCTCGCGGAAGGGCACGTCGTACATGAGCTCGAGCATCGAATCTTCCATGATGGCGCGCAGGCCGCGGGCGCCGGTGTGGCGGCGGAGCGCCTCTTTGGCCACCGCGCGCAGCGCCTCTTTCGTGAAGGAGAGCTTCACCTTCTCCATCTCGAAGAGCTTCTGGTACTGCTTCACGAGCGCGTTCTTCGGCTCGGTGAGAATGACGACCAGGTCGTCTTCGGTGAGGTCGTTGAGCGTCGCCACCACCGGCAGGCGGCCGATGAACTCGGGGATCATGCCGAACTTCATCAGATCTTCTGGCTCGACCAGGCGCAGCAGCTCGCCGACGCCACGTTCGTCTTTCGACTCGATGTTCGCGCCGAAGCCGAGGCCCTTCTCGCCCACCCGCCGACGAATGACGCCGTCGATGCCGTGAAACGCGCCGCCGCAGATGAAGAGAATGTTGCTGGTGTCGACCTGAATGTACTCTTGCTGGTTGTACTTCTTGCCGCCGCGCGGGGTGACGTTGGCGCGGGTGCCCTCGATGATCTTCAGCAGGGCCTGCTGCACGCCTTCGCCGCCGACGTCGCGGGTGGCCGAAGGCTGGTCGCCTGCCTTGCGCGAGATCTTGTCGATCTCGTCGACGTAGACGATGCCGCGCGACGCCTTTTCGACGTCGTATTCGGCGTTGTGGAGCAGGTTCTGAATGATGTTCTCGACGTCTTCGCCCACGTAGCCGGCCTCGGTGAGGCTGGTGGCGTCGGCGATGGTGAACGGCACGTTGAGGAACTTGGCGAGCGACTGGGCCAGCAGCGTCTTGCCGGAGCCGGTGGGCCCGAGGAGCAAGATGTTCGATTTGGAGATCTCGACCTCTTCAGGCCCCGAGTTCTTGAGGCCCGGCCGCGCCTTGGCCGGAGCGCGCCGTTGGTAGATGCGCTTGTAGTGGTTGTAGACGGCCACGGAGAGCACGCGCTTCGCGAAGTCTTGGCCGATGACGTAGTCGTCGAGAAACGTCTTGATCTCGAGCGGCGTGGGGAGCGCGACGGCCGGCTTCGCCTCTTCTTTCTGGCTCTCCTCGGCGATGATGTCGTTGCACAGCTTGATGCACTCGTCGCAGATGTAGACGGTCGGGCCGGCGATGAGCTTTCGCACCTCGCGCTGCGACTTGCCGCAAAACGAGCACGAGAGGTTGACGTGATGCTCACCCTTCTTCACTGCGACCTCCCGAACGACGTGGCTGGCGACACTCGGAAACTATAGCCGGGCCAGAGGGCGCGTTCACAAGTCCTTCGCCAGCGACTCCAGCGCTTCGACCAGGGCGTCGGCTTGCTTCGCGACGCGATCGGGCACGTGTGATGCGCCAGCCAGCTCGCTCGCCAGCTTGGAGGCCGTGCTCACCCACCGCTTGAGCGCCGCCCCGTCAGACAACGGCGGTGGAGGTGGGGGCGGGAACTTCTCCAGCACCTCCCTGCGCACCTCGGCCACCGGGCGCTCATCGGCCCAAATGGAGTCGCGAATGCTCTTGTATTCGGGCGCCGACAGCTGGCCGCGTTCTTCGGCCTGCGCCAGCACCTCGACCACCTCGAACGCCGGCGCGCGCTGCACCACGTCATCGCGCTGCATCTGCTCGGGCTCGTGTTTCTCCAAGAAGGCGAAGTTGCGGGTCAGCTTCATCGCCGTCTGCTTGCGAATGCGCAGCTCGGCGAGACAGTAGGCCTCGAAGCTCGGGTAGCCCCATTCTTGGAAGAGCGCCTCGTTGTTCACCTGCACCAGCAGCTTGCCGAGCTCGACCCACGACGATTTGAAGCGCTTGGCGGCGGCGGCCACGGTGCTGCGAAAATCGGGGGCGACGGTCGCGCCAGCGTGGCGCGCGTGCGATTCGACAGAGGGCATGCGGGCGTTCTGTCAACGGCGTGCCCCGCGTTCAACTGATCAATGGAGGGTCGGCGCTCGGCCAGCCGCCGCCAGTGAATGGCCGGTACTGCGGGGTACGCGTGGTGCTCCGCGTGCAACACCATGCCGGAGGTGTGAGCTGCTCCCCGGCGATCAGCGGCCGACGTTGAACGACAGCTTGACGCTGGTGCCCGAGCCGCCCGGCTTGAAGGGCCACTTCTGCAGCTCGGCGAACATGCATTCTTGCAGGCCGGAGTCCTTGAGGTCGGGGTTGTCGACCCACACCTTGGTGACCTTGCCCGTCTCGGCGATGGCGAACTCGAGCGGCACCTTCATCGGCACGCCTGGCTTCGCGACCGCCTTGAGGCAGCCGTAG
>JAEUJT010000528.1 GCA_016793525.1 Archangium sp.
CGGCGCGAGCAGGGCATGACGCCGTACGAGGTCATGTTGAGCGAGTCGCAAGAACGCATGGTGCTGGTGGCGAAGCAGGGCCGCGAGCGCGAGGTGCTCGAGATTTTTCACCGGTGGGACCTGGACGCAGCGGTCATCGGCAAGGTCACCGACACCGGCCACGTGGTCATCACCGAGGGCCCAAACGTGGTCGCCGACATTCCGGTGACGCCGCTCACCGAGGGCGCGCCGGTGTACCGCCGGCCCATGGCTCGGCCCGCTTCACTCGACGCGATTCAGCAGTTCGACACGACCTCCGTGCCGCCCCCGAAGAGCCTGGGTGACGCGCTGCTCGAGCTCGTGGCGCGGCCCACCATCGCGTCGAAGCGCTGGGTGTACCGCCAGTACGATCACCAGGTGCGGCTGGGGGGCGTGGTGCTCCCGGGCCGAGCCGACGCGGCCGTGGTGCGGGTGGAGCGAGGCGCGAAGGGCTTGGCGCTCTCGAGCGACTGCAACAGCCGCTTCGTGTTTTTGGACCCCTACGAGGGCGCGCGGCTCACGGTCGCGGAGTGCGCTCGCAACGTGGCGTGTGTCGGTGGCGAGCCGCTCGGCCTCTCTGACTGCCTCAACTTCGGTAACCCCGAGAAGCCCGAGGTCATGTGGCAGTTCGGTGAAGCGGTGCGGGGCCTGGCCGACGCCTGCCGCGCCATGGGCATTCCCGTCGTGTCGGGCAACGTCAGCCTCTACAACGACACCGACGGCAAGAGCATCTTCCCCACGCCGATGTGCGCCATCGTCGGGTTGCTCCCCGACGTGTCGAAGGCCGTGTCGATGGGCTTCAAGCGCGAGGGCGACGTCATCGCCGTGTTGGGCACGACGACCGGAGCGCTCGGCGGTTCGGAGTGGCTCCACGCGCAGGGCCACACCGCCGGGCTTCCACCTCGGCTCGACGTCGAGGCCGAGCTGGCGCTCCACCGCGCGTTGCGGAAGCTCGTTCGCGGAGGTCTCGTTCAGTCGACCCATGACTGCAGCGAAGGTGGCCTCGGCGTCGCGCTGGCGGAGTGCTGCGTCGCTGACGATGCCCACCTCCTGGGCGCGCAGGTCACCTTCGAGTTCGGGAAGGTCGCGCCCCACGCCGTGCTGTTTGGCGAAGACGCCTCGCGCGCAGTCATTTCTTTCGCGCCCGAGCACCGCGATGCGGTGTTGAAGATCTGCGCAGGGGAACAGGTGCCCTGCGCGACCGTCGGCACCGTCGGCGGCCGCACCCTGCGCATCTCGGGGCTGCTCGACGTCGACGTGGCGGCGCTCTCAGATTCGTGGACGCGAGGGTTCGAGCGCGCGCTCGGGTTGTAAAGAAGGGGGAACTCACACGGCGGCGATTCGAGGCCGTACGGCGATGTTCTCCACGCCGTTCGGCGAAGCGTGGCGGGCACGTACCTGACGCTCGATGGCTTCGGCACCGACTTCGGGTACCTCCGCGAGCTGGCGGTGGTCGACCCAACGAAGGGCCAGAAGGTGGGCCGCGGCGTACGTCAAGGCGCTCCAGGCCGGCGCACGGTCGGTCCGAAGCGAGGCGGCGTTCGGCGATCGCCGCTGACGCGACCGTTGGGCGCTGGTATTCGACCGCTCGCGTCGCTGCTCGGCGGGTGACGCGCTCGCGCGTCTACATCGAGGTGAATGCTGCCCTTGGTGTCAGCGCTGTTGCTCGCGGGAACGCTCCCGCCGGGCCTCGAGGCCGTCATCGCCGGTGGCCCCTTTCGCGGAACGCCCGACGGCTTTCGCGCCATTGCGTTGTCGCACGTCGCTGACGGTTGCGCGGGCCAAGCGAGCCCCGACGCACCTCGTTGCGTGGAGCGCGTGGTGGCTCGGTTTCGCACGTTGCTGACGCCGTGGTGCCGTGGCCGGCGCTGCGACGTGGAGTCGCTGGCCGCGCAGGCCGATGGGCTGGTGTTGGCGCACCTCGGGCTCGCGTTGGGCGCGGCGCACCGAGCAGGCGGGTCGTGTGTCGACGACGCGCTCCACCGGGCGGTGGCGGAGGCGTTGGCCGCGCGCTCCCTCGAAGATCCCCACGGCATCGCCGCGTCGTTTCGCACATCGTCGCTCCGCTGGCCGGCAGATCAAGGCGCCGTGCTGGCCGCGCTTCACCGCTACGACCAAGGGCACGGCCAATCGCTGCACATCGCGCCCCTCGAGCGATTCCGCGCCGCGTTTCCAGTCGAATCGCTCCCGCCTTCGGAGGCGACTGGACGAGGCCCCGGCGCGCGATTTCCGCGCGGGTGCGCGAACGCGTTTCTGACCCGGTATCTGGCCGAGGTCGACCCGGCTCGGGCCTCGGCGTGGTGGCGCCACTTCGTGCGCGACTTCGAGGTGCGGCTCCCGCTCGGGGTAGAAGGCTTTCGCGAATGGCCGCGCGGCGTCGACCAGAAGGCCGACGTCGACTCTGGGCCCATCGTCTTTGGCGTCGGGACGGCGGCGAGCGCGCTGGCCATCTCCGCCGCGCGGGCGAATGGTGATCTCAGCCGGGCGAGGCGCCTTGAGACCGCGGCCGACCAGGTGCTCGCGCTGGGCGTCGCCTCGAGCGAGGCGTCGAGCACGCTGGCTCTGGCCATTCGCTTCGAGGCGACCTGGTCACATGCGCAGCGTGGGCCGGAGTGAGAGTGATTTCGCCTTCTCGGCCCGCTTGGCAGACAGTTCCACCCCAATGGCGCTCATTCCCGCCTCGTTGGCGGCCGCCAGCATGGTGCCGACGCCGCAGAACGGGTCGACGACGGTGCGACAGGCGGTATGCGCTTGCAGAAAATGCGTCACCGCCCGGCACGCCCCTGCGCCCATGGCCCGCGCCCACGTCATCTCGCCCAGCTGGGGAATGACATCGGCCGATGATTGGCCCTTCTCCAACCGGAGCCCGCGAGAGAAGCACAGCAGGTGCGCGTACGCAGGGCGCCCGAAGGTGGTGAGGCCCGCTGGAGCGCGACACACCACCTTGTGCCAGAGACACGCGCTTCCGGCCCGTTCAGCGCCGAGGGAAACGAGAAAGCCCTTGTCGACCCAGGTGCCTTCGCGCTTCACGTCGGTCTGAAAGAAGATGGTCACCGCGCTTGGGTCGACCGCTTCGCAGAGCAGGGCGGAGGTCGCGATGAACCACTCCCGCCACCCGGCGAAACCGAGCGATGGGAGCTCTGACGAGTCGGGGAGCGAGGTGACGATGGCCTGGTCTGCCGTGAAGCGGTGGCCGCGCACCCAGGCGATACCGTCGCCGCACACCACCTCGCGTTGCCCGGCGCTCATCTCCCGCCAGCGCCTAGCTCACGGGGCTCGGGCCAGCAATTGACGCCGCTGTCACCTCGGGAGGCAGCTCGGGTAGCGTCGACCAACAGGTGCTGCAGCGGGTGGCGGAGCGAAAGCCCACCGAGTGGCACACGTGGCAGACGCGCAGCTCGGGCTCCGGCCCCAGCGCCAGCTCGGCGGTGAGCGCGGTCAACGTCTCGCGCAGCTTCGCAGTGTCGAGCGGGGTCTCGGGGACGGGCGCGAGCTGCTGCTCCATCGAGCTGAGCATCCGGCGGAGCCGCGCGCGTGCGTCATCTCTCAACGTCAGGTGTTCGTTCATGCCGGCTGGAGTCCACCATTCGTGCCGCACCGAAGGGCTCCGTCTTCTCGCAGGGTTGGCGGGGGGCGAGGTGCTTCCGCCCCGTCAAAACGACGTGTTCTTCCGTTCACTTCGAACGAGGACCGCGCGCACCGGCGGTGCTACAGGCGCCGCATGGCCGAGGCCTTTGATGTCACGCGGGTTTTGACTGGCAAGCGGGTGCTGTTCATCGGTGTCACCGGCTTCGTCGGCAAGGTGTCGCTGTCGATGTTGCTGCACCGCTACGGCGACGTGCTGGCCAAGGTGCACGTGTTGGTGCGCCGGGGCTCGAGCAAAGACGCCACGTCGCGGTTCTACGACAAGGTGGCCCCGAGCGAGCCTTTCCTCCCCCTGCGCGAGAAGCACGGCGGTGAGGCCGGTGCGCTCGCATGGCTCAAGGCCAAGCTGACCATTCTCGACGGCGACATCACGGACCCGTGGCTGGGTATGGATGAAGCGGCCGCCAAGGCGCTCAAGGGTGACATCGATGTCGTCGTCAACTGCGCCGGTCTGGTGTCGTTCAACCCGTCGCTCGAGGTTGGCCTCGGGGTCAACACCCACGGCGTGCAGCACCTGGTCGACGCGTGCCTGTTTTGGGACGTGCCGCTCGTGCACATGTCGACGGCCTTCGTCGCCGGCAACCGCTCTGGGCTGGTGTTCGAAGACGAGCCGGTGGTCGGGTACTTCCCCAAACACGACGAGCTCGACGGGCGCGACTTCTCCCTCGCCAACGAGCTGGCCGACGCCGAGAAGACCATCGCGCGCTGGCGGCAGATGGCCGACGATCACGCGCTGGCGAGCGAGTTCCGCACCAAGGCGGTCGAGCGCCTCCGCTCCGAAGGCCGCGACGAAAACGACGAGAAGGCGCTTCGCCTGGCGATGGGTCGGGAGCGCAAGTTGTGGCTGTCGGGCAAGTTGGTCGAGGTCGGCATGCAGCGCGCCGCCCACTGGGGCTGGCCGAACACGTACACGTACACCAAGTCGCTCGGTGAGCAGGTCATCGCGCAGACGCCGGGGCTCCGGTACGCCATCGTTCGGCCGAGCGTGGTCGAGAGCGCGTTGCACTACCCGTTCCCCGGGTGGAACGAGGGCTTCACCACCTCGGCGCCCATCATCTACAGCTTGATCAAAGGGCAGGGCACGCTCCCCGCCGGCAACAAGGCGGTGCTCGACATCATCCCCGTCGACATGGTGGCGGGCTCGCTCATCGCCATCACCGCGCAGCAGCTGCGCACCGCCGAGCGCCGCGTGTACCAACAGGCGTCGGGCGACACGAACGCGTTCCTCTCGAGCCGCGCGGTTGAGCTCACCGGCCTCTACAAGCGCCGCCACTACCGGAACAAAGAAGACAACGAGACGGTCAACGGCCTGCGGAGCCGCCTCGAGCCGCGCTCCATCTCCAAGGAGCTGTTCAACCTCACCAGCACGCCCATGTTCTCGAAGGGCGCGAAGTGGCTGACCGAGGTCATCGACGAGAAGCGGCCGACGTGGGGCGCCCCGAAGGTGTCGGCGCTGCTCGACCACGCGCGAGAAAAGCTGACCGACGTCGCCGACCAAGCGAACCGGGTCAACGTCATCGTCGACCTGTTCTTGCCGTTCATCTGGGAGAACCGCTTCGTCTTCCGCTGCGACAACACCCGCTCGCTCTACGCCGACATGGCGCAGGCCGACCGCGAGAAGATCCCCTGGGCGCCGGAGCGCATCGACTGGCGGCGCTACGAGCTCGAGGTGCACATTCCCGGGTTGGAGAAGTGGATCTTCCCCGACCTCGACACCGAGACCGAGCGGCGAAAGGTCATTCCCGCGTACCGAGATCTCATCGAGCTCTTCGAGGCCTCGGTGCACGCGTGGCGCCACCGCGTCGCTTTCCGCATGTACGTCGAAGATGAGCAGCCGCAGCGCTTCACCTACGGCGAGGTGCAGCGCTCGGTGGGCCGCATCGGCAGCTTCCTCCTCGCGAACGGCGTGAAGCCCAAGGCGCGGGTGATGGTGCTGTCGGAGAACCGCCCCGAGTGGCCGATGGCCTTCTTCGGCACCTTGCGCGCCGGCGCGACCAGCGTGCCGGTCGACAAAGAGCTGTCGGAGAACGAAATCGTCAACATCGCGCGGCGCTCTGAGGCGGCGGTGTGCCTCATCTCCGAGCAGGTGTCGGAGGAGTTGCCCACGTTGGCAGAGGCGTTCTCCAAAGCCGGCCTCGCGACCAAATTGGTGACGTTGGCCGACGCGCTCCAGGGCGACCCGGCGCACCCCGACGGCATCGGGCCGCTGGCGAAATCGGCCGCGCCCGACGACGTGGCCTCGCTCATCTTCACCTCGGGCACGACGGGCAACCCGAAGGGCGTGATGTTGACCCACCGCAACTTCGCGGCGCTGGTGGCCAAGCTCTCGGGCAGCTTCGACATCGGCGTGGGCGACGCGGTGCTCTCGGTGCTCCCGCTGCACCACACCTTCGAGTTCAGCGCCGGCTTCCTCACCCC
The DNA here is from genome assembly GCA_016793525.1 of Archangium sp. The sequence continues at coordinate 6,082 of JAEUJT010000528.1, forward strand.
GTTCAGCCGCGGCGCGGAGATCGGCTACATCGACGAGCTCACCGCCGATCGCCTGGGCGACGTGCTGGAGACCGGCCGCATCACCGGCATGGTCGGCGTGCCTGCGCTCTGGCAGCTGTTCCACCGCAAGATCACGCAAGAATTCGCGGCGCGCCCGAAGTTCATCGAAGAAGGCATCAAGACGTTGATGGCCGCCAACGCCGAGCTGCGGAACCGCAAAGACATCAACTTCGGCAAGCTGCTGTTCTGGCCCGTGCACCGCAAGTTCGGGGGGAACATCAAGTTCCTCATCTCCGGCGGGTCCGCGCTGCCCGACGACGTGCACAAGGCGTTTCACGCGCTCGGCTTCACGCTCAACGAAGGCTACGGCCTCACCGAAGCGGCGCCGGTGCTCACCGTCACCAAGGCCGGCAACAAGCGGCTCCCGGGCGCGGTGGGCAAGGCGTTGCCAGGCATCGAGATCAAGATCCACCAGCCCGACGGCGAGGGCATCGGCGAGGTCATCGCCCGCGGCCCGAACGTGATGGCCGGCTACTACCAAGATCGCGACGCCACGAGCGCGGTGTTGAAAGAGGGCTGGCTCCACACCGGAGACCTGGGCCGCTTCGACGCCGACGGGCAGCTGTACCTCGTCGGCCGCCAGAAAGACGTCATCATCGATGCCAACGGCAAAAACGTGTACCCCGACGAGCTCGAAGAGCTCTACGGCGCGTCTCCGCTGGTGAAGGAGCTGAGCGTGGTGGGCCTTGCCGACGAATCGGGCGAGCGCATCGCGTGCCTCTGCGTGCCCGATTACAAAGACCGGCCGCGCGAAGACGTGCGCAAAGAGCTCGAGGCGCACTTCCGCTCGGTGTCGTCGGAGCTGCCGTTCTACCGGCGCATCAAGGTGCTCAAGCTGTGGGACGGCGAGCTGCCGCGCACGTCGACGCGCAAGGTGAAGCGCCCGCTGGTGGTCGAGGAATTGAAGCGGCTCGAGCGCATCGCCTCGTCGGTCGAGAAGTCGCGTACCGCGGGTCCCGGCGACTCGGGAGACTGGCTCGCGCAGATCATCGCCGACGTCATTCAGCGCCCGGTCGGAGACGTTCGACCCGACTCGAAGCTCACAGGTGATCTCGGCTTCGACTCGCTGATGTTGACCGAGCTCGGCAGCGCCCTCGAGACGGCGGGCGTGCCCACCAGCGCGGTGAGCGATCTGACGCAGATCCAGACCGTCGATGACTTGCGCAAGGTGGTGCAAGCGCACGGGCGCAGGCCGTCGTCGGAGGTGAAGGCGAAGAGCATCTCCGTCGAGACCGAGCCGAAGAAGCGCGACGACGAGCTCGAGTTGCCGCTGCCCGACGCCGTGGCCGAGGCGGGGCGGTCGATGCTCACCGCCGGTCAGCGCGCGCTCTACGGCTGGCTGTTCGACGTGAAGGTGACCGGCAAGTCCTTCATCCCCCAGAACCGCAATGTGCTGGTGGTGGCGAACCACGCCAGCCACTTGGACATGGGCCTGGCGAAGGTGGCCATGGGCGAAGAGGGCCAACGCCTCGTGGCGCTCGCGGCGCGCGACTACTTCTTCGACACGCCGTGGAAGCGCGCGTACTTCGAGAACTTCACCAACTTGATCCCGATGGACCGCACGGGCTCGTTGCGCGAATCGCTCCGGCTGGCGACCGAGTCTTTGACCCAGGGCTACCACCTGCTCATCTTCCCCGAGGGCACGCGCTCGCCCGACGGCCAGCTGCGCGAGTTCAAGCCCACCACTGGCTACCTGTCGCTCACCGCCGGAGTCGACATTCTCCCCATGTACCTGCACGGCACGCACGCGGCGCTGCCGAAGGGCGCGTGGTGGCCCAAGGTGGAAGATCTCGAGGTGCGCATCGGCCCCGCGCTCGAAGTCTCTCGGCTGCGCGCGCACGTGAAAGGCTTGTCGCGGAGTGAGTCGTACCGCGCGGTGACGGCGCTGGCCGAAGAAGCGGTGAAGCGCCTGGCGGTGGGTGAGGTGTACGCGCCCGACGCGTGGGCCGCTCCGCCGACGTCGAACCGCGCCCGCCGCGCCTCGGAGGAAAGCTGATGCGAATTCTCGTCACGGGTGGAACTGGTTTCTTGGGCACGCACCTCGTGCCGATGTTGGTGGCCGCGGGTCACCAGGTGCGGGTGCTCGGGAGGACGAAGCCTCCGGCGTCGTGGACCCAGGTTGAATTCGTGCAGGCCGACCTGGCCGATCGCGCCGCCGTGCGAAAGGCGCTCGAGGGCGTCGAGGCGCTGTACCACCTGGCCGGGTTGGTCAGCTTCAAGAACGAAGACGGCCGCAAGATGTACGCGCTGCACGTCGACGCCACGCGCGAATTGCTCCGCGACGTTCGTGAGCTCGGCACCCAGCCCCGCGTCATCCTCGCGTCCACCTCCGGCACCATCGCCGTGTCGAAAGAGGAGCGCGTCGGTACCGAAGCCGACGCGTACCCGATCGAGACCGTGGGCCGCTGGCCGTATTACCTCTCGAAAATCTACGAAGAGCGGCTCGCGCTCGAGTTCTGCGAGAAGCACCGCATTCCCCTCGTGGTGCTGAACCCCAGCTTGCTCATGGGCCCCGGCGACGACCGGTTGTCATCGACATGGACGGTGGTGAAGTTCCTCCAGCGCGACATTCCCGCGATGCCCGGCGGCGGCATGTGTTTCGTCGACGCACGCGATGTAGCGCAGGCGGCGGTCAACGCGTTGACCCGAGGCCAGCTCTACGGGCGCCACTTGATGGGGGTGAATCTCTCGATGCACGAGTTCTTCGCCCGGCTCGAGCGCATGACCGGCGTCTCGGCGCCGCGGGTGAAGTTGCCGAAGCAGGTGAACATCTTCGGGGCCTACGCGCTCGAGCGCCTCGCGGAGTGGC
>JAEUJT010000394.1 GCA_016793525.1 Archangium sp.
GGCAAGAAGAGGCGTTCGGTGCGCAGGCCGGTGCCGCCAAAAATGCTGCTCAGCCACCCGTCGTGCCCGAGCGGCAACCAGATCACCGTGGCCTTGCCCTTGATGTGCCCGCGAGGGACGAAAGCGTATTCGACTGCGCCATGGCTCCCGCCGAGCCCGAAGCGGCCGTCTTCGCTGTTGTCGCGATTGTCGCCCATGACGAAGACGTGATCGGGAGGCACTTTGAACGTGCCGTCGGCCACGCGGGGCCAGCCTTCGTACAGCACGTAGTGGGCCTTTCCGTCGATGGTCTCGAAGGCCAGCGCTTGACGTTTGGTGACCCAGTCATCGATGAACCAGCTGCGCAGCCAATCGGCCACGCCTTCGTTGCCGTGGTACGGCTGTTCCGAGATGTCGAGCTCGGGCGTCGACGCCTTCGTCTCGAGCACGGCGCCGTTCACGATCACCTCGCGGCCGCGCAACTCGACGGTGTCTCCGCCGACGGCGATGACGCGCTTGATGTAGTCGAGCTCAGGGCGCACCGGGTTGTTGAAGACGATCACGTCGCCGGCCTTCGGCGGCCGCACGATGGTGAACGGCACCCAGTTGGTGAAGGGGATGCGCACGCCGTAGATGAACTTATTGACGAAGATCTGGTCGCCGATCTCGAGCGTGGGGATCATCGAGCCCGAGGGGATCTTGAACGGCTCGAGGAACACCGAGCGCACCAGCAGCGCGATCGCCAGCGCCTTGACGAACCCGCCGCCCCACTCCGCCGCGCTCGATCCGCGCAGCTTCGCGAGGTGCTTCTCCGAGGCCGCCTCCAGGCGCTTCGTCGCGTCGGTGACGGCTGCGGCGCTGCCCGGGAGCACGCGCACGAGCTCGGCCGCAGCGGCGACGAGCTCGTCCGACGCTTTGTCTTTCAGCGCGGTGCGGTGCTTGGCGGCCATGCGCTCGACGTCGCCCAGCACTTCTTCGGCGTGCGCGCGAGCCTTGAGCGAATCACTCCAACGGCGAGCCGCCAGGCGCGCCAGCACCAGCGCCGCCCACCAGAGAAAACACAGGCCCGCGAGCACCTGCATCGGCGGCTGGAGCCAGAGGTACGCGCAGCCGGCGGTCTCCACGATCGCCAAATACGGCAAGAAAACGCAGGCCAGCACGGTGACCGGGGCCCACAGGCTGCAGAGGCGGTCAATCCATCGCGCTCGGTTGAGCGCCGCAAGCTCGGCGGCCTGAAGCTGGCTGCGTACCGTGTCAGCGAACGACGGAGGTGCGGCGGCCACGTGCTACTCCCCGGTCTTGAGCACGGCGAGGAACGCTTCTTGGGGGATCTCGACCGTGCCGACCTGCTTCATGCGGCGTTTGCCCTCTTTCTGCTTCTCGAGGAGCTTGCGCTTGCGCGAGATGTCGCCGCCGTAGCACTTGGCCAGCACGTTCTTGCGAATGGCGGAGATGGTCTCTCGCGAAATAATCCGGCTCCCGATGGCGGCTTGAATCGCCACCTCGAACATCTGCTTGGGGATCACTTCTTTGAGCTTCTCGCAGACCTCGCGGCCGCGTTGGTACGCGCGCTCCTTGTGCACGATGATCGACAGCGCGTCGACCGGCTCGCCGTTGATCAGAATGTCGAGCTTCACCAGGTCGCTGGTCGAATACGCGCCCAGGTCGTAGTCGAGCGACGCGTACCCGCGCGACACCGACTTCATCTTGTCGAAGAAGTCGAACACCACCTCGGCGAGCGGCATCTCGTAGGTCACGCGCACCCGGGTGCCCGACGTGCCGAGGTACTCGATGCCCTTCTGCACGCCGCGGCGGTCTTGGCAGAGCTTCAAGATCGCGCCGAGGTGTTCGTTCGGAACGTGGATCTTGCAGATCAGGTACGGCTCTTCGAGGTGCTCGATCTTCTCGACCGGCGGCAGCTTGGCCGGGCTGTCGATGAAGAACGCCTCTTTGCCGTGGGGGAAGACCTTGTAGACCACCGACGGCGCGGTGGTGATCAGGTTCAAGTTGTACTCGCGCTCGAGCCGCTCCTGAACGATCTCCATGTGGAGCAGGCCGAGGTACCCGCAGCGGAACCCGAAGCCGAGCGCCGTCGAGGTCTCGGGCTCCCAGGTGAAGGCCGAGTCGTTGAGGCGCAGCTTGGTGAGCGCGTCGCGCAAGCTGTCGTAGTCGGCCGCGTCGACCGGGAAGACGCCGGAGAACACCATCGGCTTCACTTCTTTGAAGCCGGGGAACGGGCTCTCGGTGGGGCGCACCGCGTCGGTGATGGTGTCGCCCACCTTCGCGTCGGCGAGCTCTTTGACGTTGGCGACGAGAATGCCCACCTCGCCCGCCATGAGCGACTTCACCGGCGTGGCGAAGGGCGCGATGACGCCGAGCTCTTGCACCTCGAACTGCTTCTGGTTCGACCAGAGGCGAATCTGCTGCTTCAACGTGACGGTGCCCTCGATGACGCGAATGAGCATCACCACGCCACGGTAGTTGTCGTACCAGCTGTCGAACACCAGGCACTTGAGCGGCGCGTCGACCTCGCCCTCGGGCGGAGGCACGATCTTCACGATCGACTCGAGCAGCTCCTCGATGTTGAGGCCCTCTTTCGCCGACACCGGCACGGCGAGCGAGGAATCGAGACCGATGACGTCTTCGATCTCGGCCTTGGTGCGCGGCACGTCGGCCGACGGGAGGTCGATCTTGTTGATGACGGGAATGACCTCGAGATCGTTCTCGATGGCCATGTAGACGTTGGCCAGGGTCTGGGCCTCGACACCCTGGGTCGCGTCGACGACCAGCAGCGCGCCTTCGCAGGCGGCGAGCGAGCGCGACACCTCGTAGGCGAAGTCGACGTGGCCCGGGGTGTCGATCAAGTTGAGCAGGTACGCCTTGCCGTCTTTCGCGGTGTACTTCATGCGAATCGACTGGGCCTTGATGGTGATGCCGCGCTCGCGCTCGATGTCCATGTTGTCGAGGAACTGCGCCTGCGCGTCGCGCTTGTTCACCGTGCCGGTCTTCTCGAGCAGGCGATCGGCGAGCGTCGACTTGCCGTGATCGATGTGGGCGATGATCGAGAAATTGCGGATATGAGCGTTTTCGGCCGGCATGGAGCGGCGGGCTCCGTACCATCGCAATCTGTGGAAATCCACGATGGTTGGGGCACAGTGCGCCCCTTCGATCCACCCGAGGGGAACTCATGCGCGCACTGTCCTTGACCATCACGCTGCTCGCGGCCGCGGCCCGGGCTCAAGACGCCGCTCCCGGCGCCGAAGCCCCGGTGCTGCTCGACCCGCCGCCGAGCGCCGACGAGATCAAACGTGTCTACGACTACCAAGAGAACGGCAAGCTCCGCGGCCCGGCGCTGCTCGACCTGGTGCCGTGCCTGAAGGTCGATCAGGTCAAAGGCAGCCCGACGGCGTTCACCTGCGTCGAGCCGATCACCGGCCCCGTGAAGAAGGGCACCATCGTACACGCGTGGATGCAGTGGTTTTGCCCCAAGGGCGGCAAATACGAAGACATCACCCTGCAGTGGATGTTCGACGGTCAACCGCGCAGCACGGTCGATCTGGTGGTCGAAGGGCTGTCTCGCACCCGCACCTGGCGCGCGCAGTCGCTCACCAAAGCGGGCACCTGGCAGATTCGCATCATGCGCGGCGGCAAAGAGCTGGGGCTGGCGTCGATCACGGTCGAGCCGTGAGTCGCTCGCGGCGCTGACGCCACACCGCCATCGACACCGCCAGCAGCGCGGCGGTCGAGGCCAACAGCGCTCCGGCGAGGGCCTTGGGCGACGGCGCTTGCGGGTCGCTGCGCACCGATTCGAGCGACGCAGCGATCACCGGCGCGAGCTGCTGCCACCGGCCCGTCGGCACGCTGACCAGCACCACCAGGTGCCGAGCCGAGCCTTCGAAGGCCGAGATCACCACGTGGCGTGCCTGGCCGCCGTCGCGCAGCGTGCCGTGCACCTCGACCCGGCCGTCGATCACCTCGACCCGATCGAGCGCCAGCGGCTGCTCGAGCACGTCGCGGAAGTGTGCCACCACGGCCGTGGCCAGCACGTCGCGCGCGCCGAGCCCGACGGAGAACGGGCCTTCAACGATGGAAAGCACCATCGTCGCCGCGTCTTCGCCGTCGCCGTCGACGAGCGCGGAGGCGACGTACCCGGGGCCTCCGACGTTGCCGGCGCGGGAGCCGTGAAACACGTCGAGCCGGGCGGCGCGAAACCCCGACGGCGGCCGCAGCGTCACGCCGTCGTGGCGCACCGGTGGCCCGAGCGTCTCGCCCAGCAGCACCGCCACGACCAAGCCCGTCAGCGCCATTCGGTAGAGATGTTAGCAACCCTGTGCCACAACCCGCGCCTGCGATGACGGACACCGAGCGCTCCGAGATCGAAGCCCAGGCCGAGCGCGCCTTGCGCCGGGGCGAGCTGTCACATGCGTTCACCCTCTTCCGCCAGCTCACCGCGGCTTTTCCCGATGACGCCGCGCTGCGCACCCGGGTCGATGAGCTCGAGGGCAGCCTGCAGCCGGCCGAGTTGATGAGCGCCAAGGCGAACTTTCGCGCCGAGCCGTCGGGGCCGCCCACCTCCGCCGTCGACGACGCAGAGCAGCGCGCCGCTCGAGGCGACTACGCCGGCGCGATCGCGGTGTACCGGCGGTTGCTGACCGAACGCCCCGACTCGCAGCTGCTGCGCGAGCGTCTCAGCGAGCTCTTTCAGCTGGCTCAGGCGCGGCCGAGCGCCCCGAGGCCCCGCACCCGAGAAGCCATGCTGAGCGAGCTGCTCGATCGCGTCGGTTCACGCAAGCGCTCGTAGCCACACCAGGCCGCTACCCACATGGCAACGGCGGCATACGCACCTTGACCCACCTGACGTGGTTGTCCGAACGCGCTGGAAACCTGCGGCGTTCGCGTCATACGCTCGGGTGAAAGAGGGTCTTCGACATGCGCTTGGGAGTTCTCACCGGCGGAGGCGATTGCCCCGGGTTGAATGCAGTTCTTCGCGGTTTGGTCCGGCGCGGCGTGCTCGAGTTCGGGCACGAGTTCGTCGGCATCTTGAACGGCTATGAAGGGCTGATCGAGCCCGACCTGACGGTGCCCCTCACCTTGGACATGGTGAGCGGCATTCTTCACAAGGGCGGCACGATTCTCGGCACGTCGAACAAAGCGAACCCGTTTCAGTACCCGGTGCGGGTCAACGGGAAGTTCGAGAACAGAGACCTCTCGAGTCGGGCCCTGGCGACGATGGCCGAGCACCGCATCGATGCGCTCGTGTGCATCGGTGGCGACGGCACCTTGACGATCGGGCATCAGCTCGCGCAGCTCGGCGTCAAGGTGGTGGGCTGCCCGAAGACCATCGACAACGATCTCTCAGGCACCGATCAGACCTTCGGGTTCGACACCGCGGTGGGCATCGTCACTGAGGCGATCGACCGGCTGCACACCACCGCCGAGGCGCACCAGCGGGTGATGGTGGTGGAGATCATGGGCCGAGATGCGGGCTTTCTCACGCTCGAGAGCGGCCTCGCGGGCGGCGCCGACGCGATTCTGATCCCCGAGATCCCCTACGACGTGCAGTCGGTCGTGAAGCGGGTGCGCGACCGCTGGGAGCACAAGCGCAAGTTCTCGATCATCGCCATCTCCGAGGGCGCGTTTCCCCGCGGCGGAGATCGCGCAGTGGTCGACAAGGCCGAAGACATTCCCGGGCGCGGCGTGGTGCGGCTGGGGGGCGCGGGCAAGGTGCTGGCCGAGCTCCTCGCGCCCCACCTCGAGGCGGAGATCCGCGTCACGGTGCTGGGTCACCTCCAGCGCGGCGGGAGCCCGAGCGCGTATGATCGCGTGTTGGCCACGATGTACGGCTCGATGGTGCTCGACCTGGTGAAGGCGAACCGCTTCGACCACATGGTCTGCCTGCGCGACGGCAAGCTGGGGTTCACCTCGCTCGAGGAATCGCGCAAAGAACGCCGCGTCGACCCAGCCGGAGACAAGGTGCGCATGGCGAAAGCGATGGGGATCAGCTTCGGCGACTAATGTCTCTCGTCGGGCGCCAGATCGGCCGGTACCGGATTCTCGAACAGCTCGGCCAGGGCGGCATGAGCGTCGTGTACAAGGGGCTCGACACCACGCTCGATCGCGAGGTCGCGGTGAAGGTGCTGCACCCGCACTTGGCCAGCAAGCTCGAGTCTCGCAAGCGCCTCGAGCGTGAGGCGCAGGCGGTGGCCCGGCTGCACCACCCGAACATCTTGGAGGTGTTCGACTTCGCCGGCGTCGACGCGGCCGACGCGTACATCGTCACCGAGTTCATTCGAGGCAAGACGCTGCGGCAGTTCCTGGTCGACGAGGCGATGCAGCCTCCGGAGATCGCGGCCATGGTGGTGCATGAGCTCGCCAGCGCGCTCAGCCACGCGCACGACCAGGGTGTGATCCACCGCGATCTCAAGCCCGACAACGTGATGGTGCGCGACGACGGCGTGATCAAGCTGATGGACTTCGGCATCGCCAAGATCATCGACCGCGACGAGAAGATGACGATGACCGGGGCGCTCGTGGGCTCTCCGGCGCACATGGCCCCGGAGATCATCGAAGGCGAAGCCGCGGGCCCCGAGGCCGACGTGTTTTCGCTCGGCACGATGCTGTACGCCTTCGCCACCGGGAAGCTGCCGTTCACCGCGCCGAACACCACGGCCACCCTGAAGCGCATTCTCGACTGCGTCTACGACGACCCGCGCCAGGTGGTGCCGACGGTGTCTGACGGGTTGGCGGAGATCATCGCCACCTGCCTCCAGCGCCAACCGGCCGCTCGCTACCCCTCGGCGGGCAAGCTGCGCGACGCGCTGGCCGAGCTGCTGGCCGAGGTGGGCATCACCCGGCCCAACGAAGAGCTGCCGCCCTTCTTTCTCGACCCGGCGGGCTACCGCGCTCGGCTGACCCAGCGCCTCACCACCGCGCTGGTCGCACAGGCCGAGCTCTGGCTGGGTGAGAAGAAGCAAGCCCGGGCGATGTCGGCGTTGAACCAGGTGCTGGCGCTCGACGCGGCGAACGCGCGGGCCGCCGAGTTGATGTCGCGCATGCGCACGCGCAAGGCCCGAGCCCAGCGGGTACGGCGCCTGGTGCAGGTCGCCCTCGGCGCTGGCCTCGCCTTCATCGTCACCATGTCGGTGGCGGCGGGGGTGCGCGCGGCGAACCGCCCCCCCGACTTCACGTTCACCCCGCCGCCGCTCCAGCCGACCGACGTGGTGCTCACTGGGGTGCGGTGGCCGACCCGCGCGGTGGAGGCGCCGGTGGTTGGGCCGAGCGGTGAGGTGCTGCCGGCGGCGCGGCTCCCGGTGCTCGAGCTCCCGCCGGGCAAGCGCACGGCGCGCACGCTGGTGCCCACGAGCCAGCTGGTCAACCTCCAGGTGCTGGTTCGCCCCTGGGGCTACGTGCGGGTGGACGACGGCGAGCGATCGAGCACCGAGATGCCGAGGCACGACCTCAAGGTCGCCCCGGGGCCCCACACCTTCACCGTCACCTGCGACGCGTGTGAGGTGGCGGGGGTGACGCGCAAGGAGATCATCGCGCCGGGCGCCACGCCGCTCACCATCGCCATCGCCGCGCCGCTGAAGCCGTCGCTGGTCAGCTTCGAGGGCTTCCCCACCGAGGCCGTGGTGCGGGTGGGCGCGGAGAGCCGCACCGCCGGAGAGACGATTCGCCAGCCGTTTCGCATCTCCACGCCGCCCGAAGGCCGAGGGGAGCTGCGCCACCGCGTTCGGTACGACGTGATGTACGGCGGCGCGCTGATCGAGCAAGGCGAGCAGCAGGTCGAGCCGGGTCGCGCGGTCATCATCACCCCCCGGGGGAAGGCGCCTTGAAGACGTGGCTGTGCGTCGCCTTGGTGGTGTGCTCGGCGCCCGCTTGGCCCCAGGTGGTGCCCGAGCGTGAGGTCGAGATCACGAAGGCGCTGTACGACGCCGGCAACTACGCCAGCGCGCTGCAGCGGGCGCGCGACGCGATGGCCACCGCGAACTTCGGCGACCCGCAGCGCATCGAGCTGCACCGCATCGCCGGGTTGGCCGCCTTCAACCTCGGGGACCCTCCCGCGGCGCAAGGCCACTTCCTCAAGCTGCTGACGCTCAACCCCGACTACGTGCTCGACCCCTTCGTCGCGCCTCCGCCGGCGGTGAAGCTGTTCGAGCAGGTACGAAAGGAGAACGCCGACGCGCTGGCGCTCGTGCGGCAACAGCTGGCGCTGAGGTTCGAGCAGGAGCGCCGTGCCGCCGAGGCCAAGGCGCTCGCCGATCGAGAGCTCGAGGCCGCGCGCCGCCGGGTGGAGTCGATGACCCGCTCGACGCTCATTCGCACCGTGGAGAAGCGCTCGATGCTGGTGAACTTTCTGCCCTTCGGGGCCGGGCAGTTCCAGCAAGGGCGCATCGCGTGGGGGGTCGGCTTCGCGGTGCTCGAGGCGCTCACCGCGCTGACCAGCCTCATCAGCTACTGGGCGATCAACGGCCTGTACGTGGAAGACACCGTGACGCTGAACAACGTGCTCACCAGCGGCGGGGGCAGCACCCTCCCCATCGCCTTTCGGCGCATTCCCCAAAATTCGGTGGGCCAGGCGCGGGTGTGGACAGCGCTGAAATACGGCACCGGCATCGCGTTCTACGTGCTGTGGGCGCTGGGCATCGGCGAGGCGCTGTGGAACCACGAGTCGACCATCGTCGAGGAGCACCGCGAGCCGTTCTCGCCTCCTCCGCTCCCCGCCGCCAAGCCCGGCGTGGGCGCGCGCTTGAACATCTTTCCCCTCCCTCAAGGCGCCGGAGCCGGCGTCACCGTGTCCTTCTAACGACGTGTCGTTCTGACCTGGAGCACCTCATGGCCAGCCTCACCATTCGAACCCCTGACGGCAAGACCCGCACCGTCAACTTGCTGAAGCGCATCACCAGCCTCGGCAAGGGCGCCGACAACGACGTCGTGCTCGAAGACCGGGCGGTGCCCGACTCGGCGGTGGCGATCATGTTCGACGGCACGGCGTGGCGCGTGGGCGGCGAGCAGGCCTTCACCGTCAACGGCAAGAAGACCGATGAGCACACCCTGGCGGCGAACGACGTGGTGATCGTCGGCGCCACGCAGCTCACCTTCGCCACCGGTGACGCGCCCATGGCCCAGCCGGCGCTGGCGACGCGCTTCAGCCGCAGCGACTCGAACAACCCTGACGCCTCGACGCAGGAGCAGCCGGGCATCCCCGGGCGCGAGCTGGCGGCGCTGCGGCGCCTGACGGTGCTGAGCGAGCGGCTGCTGACCAGCTACGACATCGACACGATCCTCGAGCTGCTGATGGACGAGTGCATCGACGTCACCCGGGCCGACAAGGGGTTTCTCATTCTCATGGAGTCGAACCAGCTGCGGGTGAAGGTGGCCCGCAACCTCCAGCGGGAGACGATCGAAGACGCAGTGGAGCGCGTGTCGGACTCGATCGTGGCCAAGGTGGTCAAGTCGGGCAAGCCGCTGATCATCAGCGACGCGCTCGACGACCCGGAGTTCAACGCGTCTGAATCGGTGGTGAACCTGAAGCTGCTGTCGCTGATGTGCGCGCCGCTGGTGCACAAGGGTGAGCTCTTCGGGTTGATCTACCTGGGGAACGACCGGCTGGTGAACCGCTTCGACAAGAAGGCGCTCGACACGCTCACCATCTTCGCGGCGCAGGCCTCGCTGCTGCTGCAGAACGCGCTGCTGGTGAACGAGCTCAAGCTCGAGAACACCGAGCTCAAGAACCGCCTCGAGGAGCACACCTACGGCGACATCATCGGCGCCAGCGCGAGCATGCGCGACGTGTACAAGCGCATCGACAAGATCGCGCCCACCGACATCTCGGTGTTGGTGATCGGCGAGACCGGCACCGGCAAGGAGCTGATCGCGCGCGAGATTCACCGGCACAGCCCGCGGGTGAAGGGGCCGTTCATCTCGATCAACTGCGGCGCCATTCCCGAGAACCTGCTCGAGTCAGAGCTCTTCGGGCACGTGAAGGGCGCGTTCACCGGGGCGGTGGCGACCAAGCTCGGGCGCTTCCAAGCGGCGATCGGCGGCACCCTTTTTCTCGACGAGATCGGCGAGATGCCGATTCAGCTGCAGGTGAAGCTGCTGCGCGCCCTGCAAGAGAAGGTCGTCTACAAGGTCGGCGACAACCGCCCGGAGCCCGTCGACATTCGGGTGGTCGCGGCGACGAACAAGAACCTCGAAGAAGAGGTGAAGCGCAACGCGTTTCGCGAAGACCTGTACTTTCGCATCAACGTGGTGACGCTGAAGCTGCCCCCGCTGCGGGAGCGCGGCGAAGACATCGCGGTGTTGGCCAAGTTCTTCCTCACCCGCTACGGGCGCGAGTTCAATTCGAAGGGCAAGGGCTTCACCCCGGCGTCGGTGGTAGCGATGAAGAAGTACAACTGGCCGGGCAACATTCGCGAGCTCGAGAACCGCATCAAGAAGGCGACGGTGCTGGCCGACAAGCCGCTGTTGGGGCCCGAAGACCTCGACCTGCGGCCGGAGAACCTGCCGCCGATCCTCCCGCTGGCGCTGGCCAAGGAGGAGTTCCAGAAGCGCTACATCAACGAGGTGCTCGAGCGAAACGGCGGGAATCGCACCAAAACGGCCAAAGATCTGGGGGTCGACCCGCGCACCGTCTTCAGGCATCTCGAGAAATTGGACGCCGAGCGCAACGGCACGCCCCTGCCACCAGAGCCAGAGTACGACGATGTGTGAGATTCATAACGGGCTGATTTCGTTGAGGTGGACTGACTCCAGAGTCATGGCGCTGCTCTTGCTATGGCCTGTGCTCACGATGTCGGGCTGCTTGCTCCCACAAGACGATTTCTTCGCGATGGACGGAGGCCGCATCGTGCGGCTGCCAGACGCGCGCAACCTGCCGCCGCGGATCATCGATTCTGGGCGCAAGCCGGCGCAGCAAGAGACAACGATTCGGGTGGGCACGTTCAACGCCACCACCTGCCGGAGAGAAGACGCGGAGTTCGCGGTCTTCGTCGATGACGAGAGCCAGGCCATCGACGCGCGCTGGTTCATCGACCCGCAGAGCACCTACGTGCCGACGCCGGCCACGCCAATCATTCCTGGCCAGCGGGTGGGAAAAGTCCTCACGGCGCCACGCGAGGTGAAGTCTCCAGTGGCGCTGGCGTCGGCGCTGATCGGGTTCAGCGACGGCAAGAAGCACCGGGTCGAGGTGGTGGTCACCGACGGAGACTTCACGGAGACGGCGTCTGGCGGGTTGGACATTCGCTCCAACGCCACTGGCTTCGACGAGACGGGCACGCCCGTTGCGCAGCCGGCCTACCGCACCAGCTTCGTCTGGTTCGTCGAGGTGCAACCGTGCCCGTGAGGCCTCTCCTGCTCGTCGCGGCGGTGGTGCTCGCGGGGTGCGCGTCGAACGCGCCGCTTTTCCCCGGGCCGGCGACGTGCGAGAGCGACGCCCAGTGCGACGAGGGGCAGCTCTGCTTCCCCGAGGGCTGCGCCGACCCGGCAAAAGATGTGGTGGTCGAGGTCGCCGGCAATTCGTCGCTGGGCATGTACCCGCAAGACTTCGCGGTGCCCGATGGCACGCTTGGGCAGCGCCTCGACTTCACGGTGGCCAAGCCGAGCGTGTTGATCGGAGAGCTCCAGCGCGAGCGCAGCACCGGCATCGACCCCACCAACCGCGACGTCTTCACCGAGGCCGTGGTGGTCCGCGCGACGGGCGAGAGCGAGCTGATCCCCGGGGTTCGGCGATCGTACGAGACGCGCTTCAACCAGACCGAGCGCGGCGTCTTCTCGATGACGGTGGGCGTGGGTCGGTTCACCGTCATGGCGCTGCCGGTGAACAGCTCGGTGCCGCCGACCAGCGTCGCCGACATTCGCGTGATCGGTGGGCAAGAGACCCCGGCGCCGATGTCATTTCCCTCGGTCGAAGGCACGGTGGTGCTCACCGGCCGGCTGCTCAAGTACAAGAGCTCGAGCGTCACTTCGAGCGCGGTGGCGATGACCGACGTCGCGATGGATCTGCAGGCCTTCAACGCCATCGACGGGCAGCCGCTTTCGCAGCGGGTGCCGGTGTCATCGGGTCTCCCCGCGAGTACCGGTGACTTCATTCTTTCGCTCAACCCGTCGGCGCTGAAGCTCAACGCGGTGCAGCTGGTGGCGTCGCCGCGCGAGTCGGGCACGCTGGTGCCGACGAAGACCTTCTCGGTGGCGGTGCCGTTCATGGCGGCGGTGACGCTGGAGATGGGAGACTTCGGCCTGCCGGTGGCCGTCAAGGGCCGGGTGCTCGACGTCACCGACACCCCTGTCGCGTCGGCCTCGGTGGTGCTGTCGGGCGTGGCCCGCGGTGGTGGCCGGTTCCGATCGAAGGTGGTGCTGACCGACGAGAGCGGGTCCTTCGCCGTCGACGCGCTGCCGAACGAGTTCAGCACGCCGTACACGTTGACGGTGGTGCCGCTCCCCGCGAGCCGAGCGGCCGTGGCGGCGCCGTCGGTCAACATCTCGTCGACGTACGACGGTGCGCCGATCACGGTGCGCTGCGGCGATCGGGCGGTCGTCACCGGCGTCGTGAGCCGCCCCGATGGCACGCCCGCCGCACAGGTGCGGATCCGCGCGGTCGATCAGGCCTCCACGCCGCGCGCCCTGCCCGTCGACGACGTCGAGGGCGTGACCAACGCCGACGGCAGCTATTCGCTCACGCTCGACGTCGGCCAGTGGCTGCTCGAGTTTCTGCCCGGCGGCGCGCTCCCGCGTATGGGCCGGGGCATCACGGTACAGACCGAGCTCGGCGGCGGCACCGGCCGGCTGCGAGAGCCTCAGGTGATCGCTCCAGTGCGGCTACCGAACGGGCGGCGGGTCTCTGGCGCCATCACCGATGGCCTGACCACCCAGGCGCTCGCGGTGCTGCGCTTCTTCCGCGTTGCGCCGATCGGCGGCAAGACGGTCAGCGTGTTCCTCGGGTCGACGCTGTCCGACGAGCGCGGGCAATACGAGCTCGTGCTCCCGACGAGGTAGTTTCCTGCCCCTTCGCAGCGTGGTTTCCAGGGCTGGCGTGCAGCCCGTCACTGGGGGCGCAGTTATCGGGGCGCAGCGTCGAGGGCGGCGCGGGTCGCGGCGAGCACCGGCCCGAGCTCGGTCGAGAACTGCACCGCGTTCACCGTCGCGGCCGAGAGGTACGTGTCGACCTGCGAGAACGCGGCGTCGAGCGTGGGGGCGCCTTGCCCGCTGCACTGCCCGCGGAGTCCCGTGAACCGCTGGAGCCAATCGGCGCGAAAAGTGGTCCACTCGCGCTCGCTTTCGGTCGGCACGAGGTGGTTGGCGACCTCGCGGCGGCGGGCCTCGAGCTCGTCGAACAGCCCGCGGAGGCTCGCGCCGCACACCGACTCAGACAGCGACGCGCCCGCGGGGGCCGCGGAGGGCTCCATGGACAACACCGAGCGCACCACGCCGGTGATGATCAACCCGCAGAACACCAAGGTCAGCACCAGGTACACCGACAACGCCACCGCGCGGTGGACACGGAACCGGGGGTCGTCTCGTGGAGGTGCGTCGCTCATGTCACTGGCGCGGCGTTAGCGGGGCCCGGTAGGCGGCGCGGTTGGAACCGGAGCCGCCGCGGGGGCCGCGACAGGTGCGGCGGGCGCCACCGTAGGCACCGACGCCGTGGCCGCCGCGCGCTGCACCCGGAGGAAAAACTGCTGGCGATACTCACTGCCCGGGTGCGACGAGAGCGCCTCGCGCGACGCCGCCACCGCTTTGTCTTTCTGGCCCGTCACGTCGTACGCCTGCACCAGCAGCAGCAGCGCGAAGTCACGGCTCTTCGCCTTCTTGTCGCTCTCGACGAAGCGGTTCAGCGGGCCGATGGCCTCGTCGAACTTGCGGGTCTGCATGTACGCGTTGCCGAGGAAGAACAGCGCTTCGTTCACCTCTTCGTCGCCGGCGCCCATGCTGGTGAGCCGCGACAGCTGGGCGATGGCCTCGGGCCAGTCTTGCTTGCGGAAGGCGGTCTTGCCGCGCTCGAGCATCGCCGCGCCGACCTCTTTGCGCAGCGAGCCGGAGCGATCGCTCAGCACGGTCTTCTGAAACGGCGTCAACTTGGCGGAGTCGATTCGAGCCAGCGCGTCGACGCCCTTGAGGCGATCATCGCCCGAGCCGGTGGACATGAGCTTGTAGACCTGGGCGGCGTTCTGCTCGGCGGTCATCGAGGCGACGGCCTCAGCCTTCTGCTTCTCGACCTGGGTCGTCAGCTCGCTCACCTGCGCCTCGAGCCGCTGCTTTTCGCTCTGCGACGACGCGGCCTTGGCGTTCGACACCGCGACCACACCCCCGACACAGAGGGCCAAGAAGCCCAGGTACGCGACGCCGGTGCTGAGCCAGCTGCGCTTCTGAAAGTCGGCCTGCTGCTGCGCGACGACCTTGAGCTCGGCGTGCAGCGTCTTGAGCGCGTTGTCGGTCTTGATCGTCATGTTGCGCGATTCGATGACCTCGCGCCGAATGTCTTCGAGCGGCTTCATCACATCAGCCGTTGGTTCCGTCGCCATGCGTCCCCCTGTACCACAGCAACCCGCGTCAGAAGCCGGGAACAGCCATGTCTTTCCGCGCCGGCGCCGCGGGTAAAAAGATGGTCACGCCGGCGGAGACGAAGAGGCCTCCGACGTTGGCGCCGGAGATGGTGGGCACGAAGAAGCGCGCGAAGAGCCAGCGCACGTCGAGCGTGATGCCGACGCGCTCGGTGAAGCGCCAGGTCGCGCCGCCGTTGATCGAGGTCCCGAAGAGCGCCGACTCGTACGTGACGAAGCTTGCGGTGGAGATCAGCGCCAACGTCGGCCCGACCTGCGCGCCCAGGTACGGCGAGAAGCCCTTGAAGAGCACGTCGTTGCGGGTGAGCCGAACGCCGAGCAGCACC
>JAEUJT010000529.1 GCA_016793525.1 Archangium sp.
TGTGAGCCAAGGGCGCCGAAAGCCAAAGAGGTAGGCCGCGTTCGCCACCGCCGCTACCACCGGCCCGCACACCGTCGCCACCACCAGCTGGGGGAGCGTGCCCTCGGTGCGCGCGAGCACCACGACGCTCACCAACGAGACAAGGCTCCCGAGCCCGGAGAACGCAGATGCGATGTGATTCTCTTGCAGGCCGATGTGTATTTTCGGGATGACCGACAACGGGATCACAAGACAGAACACCGCCGCGAACGCCCACGCCGCGTGGCGCGCTCCGTCGTAGGGCGCGCCGGGTGAAGACAGCACGGTGACATTCGGCACGACGGCCACGGCGACCACACCCCAGACCACCGCGAGCCCGGCAGTTGCGAAGAACGCCGATGAAACAAACCGCTGCGACGTGGCGGTGCCGCCAGGGCCGCTGGGTGTTCGCGAGAGGGCGGTAATGAGGCCGTTTCCGAGCCCGAGGTCGGCGAAGGACAACACCGCCGTGAGACTGGTGATGGCCGCCATGACGCCGTACCGCTCCGGACCAAGGTACGGCACGAGCGTCTTCACCGAGACGAAGGCGTTCAAGACCATCAGGCTCCGGGCGAAGGCCGCCGCACCGCCCCCAAGGGCCACGCGCGCGAGCCGGCTCCCTGGCCGCAGGAGGGTGCTCATGGCTGCACGGCGGCGCTCAGCTCGGCTCGCACCATGAGCTCGACCAGGGCGCGGAGCCCGACGGTCGAGCGCCACCCGAGCAGACGCGACGCCTTGCCCGGGTCGCCTACCTTGGGGTGGCGCTCTGCCGGTCGGAACAACGTTGGGTCGACCTCGACGACGCGCCGCTCGTCGACGTCGCGCGCGATCGTGTCAGCCCCTTCACCGCTCCAGCGCAACTCGAGGCCAAGGGCGGCGGCGGCGATCTCCACGGCGTCTTTGACGGTGTGGAGCCGGCCGGTCGCGATGACGAAGTCGTCGGCCACCTCGCGCTGCAGCATTCTCCACATGGCTTCGGCATAGTCCCCGGCGAAGCCCCAGTCTCGAGCCATGTCGAGGTTGCCGAGGCGCAGCGGTGTGGGGTCCCCCCCGCGAATACGGGCCAGTGTGCGCGCGATTTTTCGGAGCACCGATTTGTCGGAGCGGCGCGGCGACTCGTGGTTGAACAAAATGGCCGAGACCGCGAAGCCTCCCCGCGCCCGGGCCCGCGCGATGACGTCGCGGTCGACCGCCATTTTTGCCTTCGCATACGGGTTTTGTGTCTGCCAATCGCGGGGCGACGCCTCGGTGAGTGGCGCCTCCGAAGGGAGAAAGACCTCGCTCGACGAGGCCTGGAGGAAACGCACCGCCGGGTTCACCTCGAGCGCGGCGTCGACCATTGTCGCGACGGCCTCTGCGTTGACCTGCCACGTCAGCTCGGGTTGCTGGTACGCCGTCGCGAGGTCGGTCACCCCGCCAAAATTGTACAGCTGGTCAGGCGCGGCCTGCGCCACCGCATCGCGGATCGACGCGGCTCGGGTCAGGTCACCGTGAATCAGCGTCACCTCGCGGGGCACGCGAGTCGGTGGGGTCGCGTCGCGCACGAACCCGAACACCCGGTACCCCTTGGCGACCAGGAGGTCGCACATGTACGACCCGTCTTGACCCGCAGCGCCGATGACGAGTGCGCGCCTCACGCGAGCCGGGGGGTTACCGAACCGCGACCGCTGGGAGTGGAACGATGAACTTGGTGCCCGACGCCCGCAGCGCCGCCTCACGCCGCATGAACCCCTCGACGAAGCTGTACGGCAGCGCGAGCACGTAGTCGGGCTTCGCGGCCCGCAGCGCCTCTTCGCTGCGAATGGGCACGTCGGAGCCGATCATGTACTTGCCGATTTTGAACGTGTTGCTGTCGGCCGCCGCGACCAGCTCGGCGTGGCCGATGCCGCAGTACTGCAGAATGGTGTTGCCCTTGGTCGACGCGCCGTAGACCCAGACCTGCTTGCCTTCCCGATTGAGCGTGGCGAGCAGCTCCACCAGGTCGGTGCGCGTCGTCATGATGCGCTGAGAGAACGCCCGGTACGTCGCGGGGTCGAACAGGCCCTCGCTGAGCTCGCGCTCGAGCATCGCGCGGCAGCGGGCGGTCTGCTCGAACCGCGCGCCCTTCTTCTTGATGAAGAGGCGAAAGCTGCCGCCGTACACGTCGGTCTCGACGACGTCGAAGATCTCGAGGCCGGCGTTGTCGGTCATCCACTTCATGTGTTGCGCGGCGTAGTAGCCGGCGTGCTCGTGCACGATGTTGTCGTACATGTTCGTACGCAGCATCGCGGGCAGGTACGCCATCTGCATCACCCACACCCCGCCATCGTGCAGACACGTGGCGACGTCTCGAACGAACGTCATCGGGTCGTCGAGGTGGTAGAACATCGCGACGCTGAAGATGAGCTTCGCTTTCACGCTCGAGGCCGCGTCGTACGCAGCCTTGGTGAAGAACCCACGAACTGGCGTGTAGTTCGGAGATGAGAGCACCGGCGTGATGTTCTGCGCGGGGTCGATGCTCACCAGTCGGTACGGCTCGTCTTGAAAGAACGAGAGCAGGGTGCCGTCGTTGCCACCGATGTCGAGCACCACGTCGTCGTCGGCCAAGAGCCCCAGCGCGTGGCCGCTCTGCGCCACGTCTTTGAGGATCTGCCCCATCGAGGAGTTCGTCGAGCTCGTGTACGGGTACGCGTCGTACATCGACGTCAGATCGAGGTGGTGCCCGAGCTGCACCAGACCACAGGTCGAGCGTTCTCCCTTCTGGACACACATCACCACGTCGAGCGGGTAGCGCACCGCCTTCGCGCGGTAGTCGAGGTCGGTGGGGAACATCGACGAGAGGTATTGCTCGCCGATGTCCATGCACGGGACGAGCTCGGTGTTGCCGCAGACCCGGCATCGTTGAACTGGCTTTGCAAAAGGCCGTTTCGTTGGTTCAGGCACGCTCGCCAACCCTCCACTGTTTCATGAACGAGAGCACGTCGCGGGCTTCGGGGAACCCGGGCTCCGCGGCGTCGATTTCTTGGTGATCGACCGCACCTTCGAACTCGACCTCGAGGCCCAGGTGCGCGGCGACGTCGCTCAGCGCGATGGCGTTGCGGCCGCCGACCTCGACCGTACCCACCCGGTGGAGGTTGGTCGCCAGCCACTGCGTCGAGAAGGCGAGCGGCGCGAAGCAATACCGGCTCGAGCCGTCGACGAACACCTTCTGGCCGCGCGCCATGTCGACGAGCACGCCCTTCTTGAGCTCGGCGCTGTACAGCGGCCCCAACCGCACGATCAACGCCTTCTCCGGCGCGCACAGGCGCTCGGCCGCCGCTTTGTGCCGCCCGTACACCGAGTCGAGCTGGCAGCGCGCAGAGACCGAGCTCACCTGAACGAACTTCTCGTAGCGCCACCCATAGAGCAGCTCGGCGGTGGTCTTCACCGTCGCCTCGAAGTCCCACGCGGGGTCGTTTCGCGCCTTGAACCGCGCCGACGGCATGGCGCAGTTGATCACCACGTCGTACCGCTCGCGCTTGCACGCCGCGTACGTCTCGCGCGTCACGCGAACGACGTCGTAGCTCGAGGTGAGGTGCGGCGAGGCGCAGAGCGCGCTCCCGACGTACCCCGACGCACCAATGACCGCGACGGTCAACGCCATCACGGGCCCTTTGGTGGCGGCGGGGTGAGACGCTTCAGGCGCACGTTCGGTCTTTCACGCTCGGGTACAACGGCCGTACGAGCTTACGCGAGGTGCGGACGAGGCCGCTCCCTTTCGAGCTGCCCGCCCCCTCATGCCCGAGGAGCCGCGGGCGCGGCCTCGAGCGGTGTCGGGTATTTCCCGCTGAAGCACGCGTCGCACCACGCCTCGCCACCCGCCGCGGCGCGCAGGCCCTTGAGCGACAGGTAGCCCAGCGAGTCGGCGGTGACGAAGCGCGCGATGTCGGCGATGGACTGCGTGGCGGCGATGAGCTCTTCGCGGCGCGGCGTGTCGATGCCGTAGTAGCAAGGCCAGGTGGTGGGCGGGCTCGAGATGCGCAGGTGCACCTCTTTCGCGCCCGCGTCGCGCAGCAGCTTCACGATTTTGCGCGCGGTGGTGCCGCGAACGATGGAGTCGTCGACCACCACCACCCGCTGGCCCTCGAGCGTGGCCGGCACCGGAGCCAGCTTTAGCTTCACTCCGAAGAGGCGAATCGACTGCTGCGGCTCGATGAAGGTGCGGCCCACGTAGTGGCTGCGAATGAGGCCCACGTCGTAGCGAAGGCCGCTCTGCGTCGCGTACCCCAGCGCGGCCGCCGTGCCGGAGTCAGGCACCGCGATGACCACGTCGGCGTCGACCGGGTGCTCCTTGGCGAGCTGCTGGCCGAGGCGCTTTCGCGTGGCGAACACCGACTCGCCGAAGACGGTGGAGTCGGGCCGCGCGAAATACACCAGCTCGAAGATGCACCGCGCCGCCGGCTTCTCCTGAAACGGGAACGACGAGCGCAGCCCTGCGTCGTCGATGACCACCATCTCGCCCGGGGCGAGCTCGCGCACCACCTCGGCCTCGATGAGCTGCAGCGCGGTCGTCTCCGACGCCACCACGTACGCGCCCTTGAGCCGCCCCAACACCAGCGGCCGAAAGCCCAACGGGTCGCGCACCGCGATGAGCTTGGTCTCGGTGAGGAACAGCAGGCTGTAGGCGCCGTCGAGCTGCTTCAGCGCGTCGACCACCCGAGCCTCGAGCGCCCCCGCCTTCGAGCGGGCGATGAAGTGAATGACGTTTTCTGTGTCGGCGTCGCTCTGGAAAATGGCCCCTTCGGTCTCCAGGCCCTGGCGCGCCGAGGTGGCGTTGACGAAGTTGCCGTTGTGGGCGACGGCCAGCCCGCCTCCGGCGAACGACACCTGGAGCGGCTGCGCGTTGCGCAGGTGGCTGCTGCCCGCGGTGGAGTACCTCACGTGCCCGATGGCGGCCCTGCCCTCGAGCTTGGCCAGCACGGGCTGGGTGAAGACGTCGGCCACCAGGCCCATGCCGTGAAACGAGCGCAGCAGCTTGCCGTCGCTCGCCACGATGCCGCCCGATTCTTGGCCGCGGTGCTGCAACGCGTGCAACCCGAGGTACGCCAGGTTGGCCGCTTCGTCGTGCCCGTAGATGCCGAAGACCCCGCACATGACGGTGGCTGTACCACGTCGCTCCGCACCGTGTGAGCCGCGCATCAGGCGCTCGGGGAGGGCCGGCGGCGCCCGACGCCAACACCGCGCCGCTTGCGCCCGACGCCACCGCCCCAGTAGGGCGAGCGCCACCATGCCCATTTCACTCGCTGGCCACGCCGTCGGCGCCGGGTTGCCGCTGTTCGTCATCGCCGGCCCCGACGTCATCGAGTCTGAAGACTTCACGCTGCGCCACGCCCAGCGCATCAAAGCGGTGTGCGGCGCGCTCGGGGTGCCCTTCGCCTTCAAGTGCAGCTACGACAAGGCCAACCGCACCAGCATTCGCTCCTACCGGGGGCCGGGGCTGCGCGAAGGCCTGCGGGTGCTGGCGCGGGTGAAGCGCGAGGTCGGCGTGCCGGTGCTCACCGACGTGCACGAGGCCGCCCACGTCGCCGAGGTCGCCGAGGTGGCCGACATCATTCAGGTGCCCGCGTTCCTCTGCCGGCAGACCGACCTGGTGGTGGCGGTGGCGAAGACGGGCAAAGGCGTCAACCTGAAGAAGGGCCAGTTCGTCGCGCCCCGCGACATCGCGCACCAGGCGAAGAAGGCCTTCGACGCCGGCAACACCAACGTGCTCGTCACCGAGCGCGGCGCGTCGTTCGGCTACAACAACCTGGTGGTCGACATGCGCGGCCTGGCCATCATGCGCGAGGCCGGCCTCACCACCTGCTTCGACGCCACCCACTCGGTGCAGCTGCCCAGCGCCGGAGACGGCGAGACGGCGGGCGAGCGAAAGTTCGTGGCGGTGCTGGCGCGCGCGGCGGCGGCGGCGGGCATCGACGCGCTGTTCGCCGAGGTGCACGAGAACCCCGACCAAGCGCTGTGCGATGGGCCGTGTTCGCTCACCTTCGAAGGCTTCGAGACGCTGCTTCGCGAGGTGTTGGCCATTCGGCGGGCGCTTGGTCACCAGCCGTAGTGTTTTTCCCTCCGGTACTGCTACAGGCGCCCACGCAGGCTCTCCAGGTGAGGAATTGCGCATGAAACGCATCGTTTTGTTGTCGGCAGTGGTGGTGGTGGGCGTCGGGTGCAATGACTCGAGCGCGCCGGGCATGGTGTTTCGCGTCACCGAGCTCCCGGCGGGCGCCGAGTGCGCTGTTGGCGGAGTGCGCATCGAGACTGGCACCGACGCCAACACCAACAACTCGCTCGAAGACGGCGAAGTGAAGCAGTCGCTCAATGTCTGCAACGGCATCGCGGGCCTGCCCGGCATGAACGGCACCAACGGGAGCGATGGAAGCGACGGCGTCGACGGCGTCGACGGCAC
The DNA here is from genome assembly GCA_016793525.1 of Archangium sp. Next base: position 6,434 of record JAEUJT010000529.1, read on the forward strand.
AGACGGCGTCGATGGCACCGACGGGACAGACGGCGTCGATGGCACCGACGGCGTCGACGGGCGAGACGGAGACGCCGGCATGAACGGCAGCAACGGCAGCAACGGCATGAATGGCTTCAACACCCTCGTGCGCACCACGATTCTCCCTCGCGGCGACGCCCAGTGCCTGGCGGGTGGCGTGCGCATCGAAGTCGGCCTCGACAACGGCGACAACGGCGGCGTCGGTCGCGACGGTGTGCTCCAGTCGGGCGAAGTCACCAGCACCCGCGCCATTTGCAACGGCGGCCAGCCGCGCTTCCCCGGCTCGCTCACGCTGCCTACCGGCCCGGCCGGCACGTCGGTCATCGACACCTCGGGAGGCGACGGCGGCACCTCGGGTGGCAGCGCGGGCGCCATCGGCATTCGAATCGAAGAGGGCACCCTGGGTGGCCACGTGAAGGTGTTCGCCAACGGCAGCGCCGACGGCGGCTTCTCGGTGCCTCCGCTGGCCTTCGCGCCCGGCGTGCGCCCGTGGACCGTCACGTCGCTGAAGGTGCTCAACACCTACCAAGACCTCACCGCGGGCCTCGTGTCCGGCGACTCGGTCTTCGTGTCGTCGAATGACGGGCGCGCGTTCTTCGCCGACGCCGGCGTGGTGACGAGCATCGCGGTGCATGACGCAGGCGTGTTGCGGCTCACCTCGAACATCTCCGTCTCCAACGACGTGTACAACGACGGCGTCATCTCTGGAGACGTCTACGACGTGGGCGGCGGCCAGCCCGCGTACACCTCGCTCTCGCTCTCCGCCGGCAACTACTTCGGCACCGCGAGCTCGCTGCTCACCACGGCCGGCTTCGACGCCGACGACGGTGGCGCTGGCTCGAGCGGCTCCACCCTGCGCGTGAGCGTGGCCCAGTCGTTCATCAACTACGGCACGCTGCGCACCTCGGGCGGCAGCGGCGACGGCGGCGCGGGCTCGGCTGGCGCGGTGCACGTCTCCGCTGACGTGGGTGAGATTTTCAACCTCGGCGCCATCGAGGCGCGGGGCGGCTCGTCGTTCAGCGGCGGGGCCGGCAACGGCGGCTACGTCGAGCTTTCGACCGAGCTGCGCGGGCTCTACAACGCGGGCCGCCTCGACTCCGCCGGCGGCAGCGGGAACACGAGCGGCGGCTGGGCCGGCGACATCGACCTGTACGTCGAAGACGGCACCCACGCCAACGGCGAGATGCGCAACATCGGCACCATCGTCGCCACCGGAGGCCACTGTCGCGACGCGGCGTGCAGCGCGGGCGGGGGCGGAGAGGTGTCGCTGTACACCGCCCGCAACGCCCTCCTCTCGACGGGTGACATCACCACCCTCGGCGGCAACAGCGCGGCGAGCGGCGCGACGGGCGGCAACGTCTCCCTCACCGTCGGTCGCAGCCCGAGCTTCTACGGCAACGAGTCGGCGGCCCGCTTGGGCTTCAGCGCCAACGCCCTCACCGCGCCGCCCTTCGGCTCGCTGACGGTGGCCGGCTCCATTCGCACCGGAGGCGGCACGGGCGTGTCCGCGGGCGGCGGCTCGGGCGGAGAGGTCTCCATCACCCTCCACGGCGGCTTCGCGCCCACCGGGCAAGAGCTCATTCTCTACGGCTACGAGGCGCTGGTGGCGAAAGGCGGCAACGGCGCCGATACCCACGGCGGCGGCAGCGGCAACACCATCAACATTCACAACAACGAGTCGCTGCTGTGGAACGGCATCGCGACGTACCACAGCGACGACGTGGTGCTGAATGACGTGGGCGGCGGCGTCGTGGTGTCGACGAGCCTCTTCACCAACGGCGGCCGGGGCGGCAGCGGCGGCTCGGCCGGTTCCATCTACCTGCGGACCCAGACGTCGTACACCTACGGAGACCCGAATGAGGTGGTGCGCGTGCTGGGCGGCACCCTCTCCACGGTGGGCGGCATCGGCACCTCGGGCGCGGGCCACGGCGGCGGCGGCATCGAAATCAGCGGCATGGCGGGCGTGGTGTTCACCGCGGCGGTTCACACCAGCGGCGGCAACTCGCTGACCGGCGGCCCGGGCGGGAACGGCGGCTACGTCGACCTCGACTCTCAGGGCGGCGACATCACCAACAACGGAGACCTCACCTGCTCAGGCGGCAACTCGTCAGACGGCTTCGGCGGCAATGGTGGCGGCGTCGCGCTTTCCGGGCGGGGCGTGTTCACCAGCGGCGCGCTGACGGCGCGCGGCGGCGACGGGCCGGTCGGCGCTGGCTCGGGTGGTGAAATCGAGCTGCTCAGCCGGTGGGGTACGGGCACGGTGCACACCGGCACGCACAACGTCTCCGGTGGCACGAGCGGCACGCCGGGCACGCCGGGCGCGGTGTACATCGACAACGTCCCGGTGCCGTAAGGCCGGAACGGCCGGGGGCCTCAGCGGCGGGGCGGCGCGGTGATGCGCTGCACCTCGCGCAGCATAAAGCCCTTCGTCTCTTGATTCACGCCGTCGAGGCGCACCCCGAACCCTCGGAGGTGCGCCTTTTCGTCAGCGAAGGTCGACTCCAAGGCCACCGCCGCGCGCGCGTCGACCGTGCGGTTGGCCTCGATGAAGCGAAAGCTCAGCGCCAGCTTGGTGCCCAGCTGCAGCGTCGGGTTGCAGGGGAAAAAGGCCGAGCTGTTCTGCAGGTTCATCAGCCGGTGCATCGAAAACACCACGGCCGTGTCGCGGGTGATGTCGAGGCCCCCCACCAGCTCGTTGTTGTTTCCCGGTACCAGGTGGAGTGTCTCCAGCGTCCACACCGGTTGCTTCGGGGCGACCCCCACCGGTGGCGTGGTGCTCGCCGACTGGGCCTCTTTCGCCGCCACCGACTCCTGGTTGGCGAAGCGTTTCTCGACGTTGGCCATCACCTCCGAGAAGTACTGGTAGGTGGCCATCTGCGCGCGGAGCAGTGCGGGCGAGACGTCTTTCGGCAAGCGCCCCGGGTGCACGTGTTTGGCGCGCTCGGTGAAGCCTCGGCGAAAGTCTTTCAGCGTGGCGTTGGGGGGCACGCCGAAAATTTGGTGCGGCGTGAACTCACGGTAGCGGTCGAGCTGCAGCTCGAGGCGCTGGGCCTCGACGTCTTCGCGCACCTTCTTGGAGTCGGGCGTCTCGGCTTTGACCGCCGCCTCGACCGCGGGGAGGCGCTGCGTCGGAGTCCACGTTTTGCCGTCGACCGACGCGTGAACGAAGAAGCCCGGGCGCGACCGCAGCAGGTCGATGGCGA
>JAEUJT010000420.1 GCA_016793525.1 Archangium sp.
CGCACCGCGCCGAAAGCGGCCGATGTGCTGGGCGAGGTCTTCATCAAGCGAGACACTCACCCCGACGGCTATTCGTTCACCGCGCTGGTGCTGAAGAGCGACCCGAACAAAGTCATCATTCGCCGCACCGGTGGCATCGCCGGCGTCAGCCAGTACTCGAACGCCATCGACGTCACTCGCATCCCGAAGTGAGCGCTCGGAGGCACACGTGGCTGGCGCTGGTGGCGTTGGCCGCGTGCACTCCACCTGAGCCGGGCCTCCTTCCCTGCGTGCTGGCGCTCGAAGCCGCGGGTTCGGCCGACGTCGCGCTCTCGGGCAACGCGGCGTGCCCGGGTCGCGTGGTGCTCTCGGCGCGGGTGGCGACGGGCGCTGCAGACGCTCCGACGTGGAGTGCCGCGTCTTCGAGCCCACTCGAGCTGCGCGGAGAATGGGCAGTGAATGGCGCGCAGGCCACTCGCTCCGTCGTGGTGCACAACTCGGGCGCCGCGCCGGTCGCGCTCGTGGGCCTGGAGTGGTCGAGCGGCGACGACGGGCTGACGCTCCCCGCTGACCGGCAGCTCCACAACGGCTACCAGAGCTGGTCGTACACCGGTGTCGTGCGCCTCGCCGCGCGCGTGCCCGAAGCGAGAGGAACCGCGCAGCCAAGCGGCGCCGACGAAGACCTCACCACGGCCCAGCGGGGCCTCTCCTGGTGGTGGACCTGGCTGGGCGATGACACGGGCTACGGCCTGGTCGCCGGAGCCACGGGCGCGACGGTGCTGAAGACCTTCTTGGCCGTCGACGGAGGCCGCACGCCTCGCCTGCGCATCGTGCAAGGGCTCACCGGCGACAGCGTCGTCATCGCGCCCGGCGCCTCGCTGACGCTCGACGGCCTCTCGCTCTCGCTGGGCGCCATCACCCCGAGCCTCGAGGCGTACGCAGAGACGGTCGCCGCGCTCCATCCCTCCATCACGCCGCGGCGGCCCGCGCTCGGAGGGTGGGGCTCGTGGAACCTCGTCTACACCGACGTCACCGCCGCGGTGATGCGCACCGAAGCCGCGTGGGTCGCGGAGCAGCTGGCACCGTTGGGCCTGCGCGACGTGCTGCTCGATGATGGGTACCCTCCGCGGTGGGGCACGTGGGAGGCCTCGAGCACCTTCGGCGCGGCCCTCGGCACGGTGGCCACGGAGCAGACCGCTCAGGGGCTCCGGCCGGCGCTGTGGCTGGCGCCGTTCTACGTCGACGTGCGCGATGACCGAATTGCCGCGCACCCCGAGTACTTCGTGCACCGAGCCGATGGAACGCTGCGCACTTTCAGCAACGCCGGGCCGCTCTACGCGGCGCTCGACGTGACGAACCCCGAGGCGAAGGCCCTGGTGACGGGCGCGCTCCAGCGGCTGTGGAGCGAGGGGTACCGCACCTTCAAGCTCGACTTCCTCTTCGGCGGGGCCATCGAGGGCGTTCGCCGTGAGCCGCTCACGGGTTTGCAGTCGTACGCGCGGTGGATGGAGGCCATTCGGGCCGCGGTTCCCGACGCGCACCTCGTCGGTTGTGGCGCGCCGGTGCTCCCGTCCGTGGGTACGTTCGACAGCTTCCGCACCGGTCCCGACATCGCCTTCGAGCCGAGCCCAACGCCGGCGTACGTCTTCGTCTCGGCGCAGGCGCGGCACAGCGCGTTGAGGGCCTTCACCGACCGGTGGTGGGCGCTCGACCCCGACGTGGTGTTGCTGCGCGGCGACACCCTCGATGACGTCGAGGCCTTCACCGCGGTGGTGTCAGCGGCGATGACTGGAGGAAATTACCTCCTGGGTGATGGGCGGCAGACCTCGGCGCTGCGGCTGGCCATGGCGCTCCACCCCGACGTGCTCTCACTCTCGCGCGACGGGGTGGCGGGTCGACCCCTCGACGCCGCGGAGCCGCTCGAAGACGACGCGGTGCCTTCGCCGCTCTACGCCCTGGCGGCCGGCATCGATGCGCGCGTGCCGCACCTCTGGACGAAGCCTGGAGCGCTCGCGGTCTTCGCGTGGAACGACGAAGCGTATTCCACCGAGGTGAAGCTTCCCGCCGGCGCGTACGAAGTCACCGCCGCCGGTGCGCAGCCGCTCGAGGGAAACCAGTCGCTCTCGGTGCCTCGCCATGGCGCGCGGCTGTTCCGCCTGCCCGCGCCAGCAGCGGGCTCGAACTGAGCTATTCGCGCAACAGCTGAAAGGCGACGGCTCGCTTCCCGATGGAGCGGGCGGCGGTCACCCAGAGC
>JAEUJT010000422.1 GCA_016793525.1 Archangium sp.
CACCCGGGTGACGCGCTCGATGCCGTCTTGCACGTCGCGGCGACCGGCGCCGAAGCCCAGCGCGATGCCCGCGGCGGTGAGAATGTTGTCGAGGTTGTGCGCACCGACCAGCTTGCTCTTCACCGGAATGTCGCCGGCCGGGGTCTTGAGCGTGGCCTTGATGCCATTGGCGGTGAGCTCGGCGCCCGCGACGGAGATCTCCCCGTTGCCGAAGCGCGAGAACTTCCACGCCATGCGCTTGAGCTGCCGCATCTCGCTGTAGATGCGGTTCGTGTACGTGTCGTCGCCGTTCACCACCGCGATGCCGCCGGGCGAGAGGTGATCGGTGAAGAGGCGCCGCTTCGCTTGGAAGTAGGCCTCCATGTCTTTGTGGAAATCGAGGTGATCTCTCGACAGGTTGGTAAAGCCGGCTGCGCGGAAGGTGAGCCCGTGAATGCGCTCTTGCGCGAGGGCGTGGCTCGAGACCTCCATCACCACCGTGTCGACGCCGCCGTCGACCATCTCCCGCAGCGTGCGGTGGAGCGTGATGGGGTCGGGCGTGGTGTGCGTCGGCACGCGCTTGGTGCCGGGCCAGCGCACCTCGATGGTGCCGAAGACGCCGACCGACGAGCCACCCGCGGTGCACATCGCGTCGACCAGCCAGGCCGTCGTGGTCTTGCCGTTCGTCCCGGTGACGCCGAGCAACACCACCTCGCGCGCCGGGTTGCCGTAGAAATTGCCGGCCACCAGGGCCAAGGCCTTGCGCGCGCTGCCAGTGACGAACACCGGCACGGTGACGCCCGGGAGCGCCTTCTCGGCCAGCACCGCCGCCGCCCCGCGCTGCACCGCTTCGTGCACGTACGACGCGCCGTCGGCCTTCGTTCCCGGCACGGCGATGAACAGATCGCCTGGCTTCACCGCTCGAGAATCCGACGTGAGGCCGGTGATGTCGGTCTTCGCCTTCGACGACGCGACTGGCTCGGTTCCTACGCCGGTGAGCAACTCGGTGAGCTTCATGGACTGTGTCTTCCTGGCCGCATGTGCAGCCTTCAGGGTGACGAGCTTGGCAAATGGCCTGCCAGCTCCAAGGAGACGCGACTGCCCTTCTCCACCACACTTCCCGCCGGCGGGTGTTGCGCGACCACCCGCCCCGTTCCATTCAGGCGCGGCTCCAACGCCACGCTCAACATGTGCGCGACCGCGATGCGCCCAACACTGCCGGTGACGTTCGGTACTCGCACGGCATCGCCCGCCACCACCTCGGTGACGGCATCGATGCGCTCGATCGCCGGGTTCTTCTCCACTGGAGTGGCCTTCGCCACCACGGCTTGAACCGGGGCCGGCATCACCCGCGACGGAGGCACCGCGAGGTACGGCATCGTCGCCGTCGCGATCTCCTTGAACGCGGGCGCCGCGGCCATGCCGCCGGTCATGTCGGCCTTCGGCTCGTCGATGACGACGACGATCACCGCGCGCGGCGCTTCTGCCGGGACCATGCCCGCGAAGCTCGCCACCCGCTTGTCGCTGTAGCCGCGCGCCACCGGGTCGGCCTTCTGCGCCGTGCCGGTCTTGCCCGCCACGCGGTACTCATCCATTCGCGCGCGGGTGGCGGTGCCTTCTTTTTCAACCACCGTCTCGAGCATCGACACCACCGTGCGCGCCGTCTTCTCCGAAACCACCCGGCGAACCACGGAGGGCTTGTTGTCGATCAGCACCAGCCCGTCGGCGTCGACCACCGTGGAGACGATGTACGGCTTCATCAACACGCCGCCGTTGGCCAGCGCCGCGTAGCCCGCCGCCACCTGGAGCGTCGTCGCGGTGAGCCCTTGGCCGAACGCCTCGGTCGCGAGCTGAATCTCCGCCTTCGGGAACGGCACGACGCCGCGGCCTTCACCCGGCAGCCCGAGGCCGTAGCGCTCGCCGAAGCCGAAATCTTGGTAGGCCTTCACCAGCCGCTCTTTGCCCAGCCGCTGCGCGACCTTCGCCGTGCAGATGTTGCTCGAGACCTGGAGGATCTTCTGCGGCTTCAACACCCCGTGCCGGTGCGTGTCGTGGATGACGTGGCGGCCGATCTGGAACGAGCCGTTTTCGCAGTCGAGCTCGGTCTCCGGCGTCACCGCGCCCGACTCGAGCGCCGCGGCCATCACGAACGACTTGAAGGTGGAGCCCGGTTCGAAGGTGTCGGTCACCGCGCGGTTGCGGAGCGCTCCGGCCACCGAGCCCTGGGGCGAGTTGGGGTTGAAGCGCGGCGCGTTGGCCAGCGCGAGCACCTCGCCGGGGCGCGGGTCGAGCATCACCGCCATGCCGCCCACGGCCTTCGCGTCATCGACCGCCTTCTGCAGCGCCTTCTCCACCACGTACTGGAGCTGGCGATCGATGGTCAGCGTCACCGTCGCGCCGTGCCGCGCGGTCTGCGCCTCGAGCCCGTGGGTCAGCAGCTTGCGGCCGCGGGCGTCGCGAAAGCCCTCGCGCTTGGCGCTGTTGCCCGACAGCTCGTCGTCGAACGACAGCTCGAGCCCATCCAAACCCTGCGCGTCGGTGCCCACCACGCCGATGACGTGCGCGCCCAATTCGCGCTGCGGGTAAAACCGCCGCGGCTCCTTGGTGAACCCCACCCCGGGAATGCCGAGCGCCTTCACCTTGGCCACCTCGGCCGGCGTCACCTGCCGCTTCACCCAGACGAAACGCCGCGTCTTCCCGAAGCGCTCGGTCAGTTCTCGCACGTCGAGATCCAACGCCTTGGCCAGCTGTTTGGCGGCGGCGCGCTCGTCGGGGAGCATCGACGGGTCGAGCCACATCGAGTCGACCTCGACGCTCTGGGCCAACGCCACGCCGCGTCGATCGAAGATGTCACCGCGCCGCGCGGGAATGTCGATTTCACGCACGTACTGATCTTCAGCCAGGCCCTTGAGCTTTTCCCGCTGGTGCACCTGGAGCTGCACCGCCCGGGCGAACGCGCCGGTCAGCCCGCACACGAAGAAGAACCCGAGCAACACCACGCGGAAGCGCATCCACCGCGAGGGGCCTTCTTCGGTCTGCAGTTGCTTCAGGTCGCGCATCGGTCAGCGGTTACCGGTGAGGTGCGTGATGGCGCTCGGCGCCGGAGGTACAAGACCCAGCGTGGTGCGCGCGACCGACTCGAGCCGCGTGGGCGACTTCAGCGTGGCCAGCTCGAGCGTCAGCTGATCTCGCGAGCGGGTCAGCTCGGTGCGCTCGGCGTCGAGCCGCGACAGCTCGTAGCCGACCCGCACCACCATCACCCGTGAGGTGACGTGAATGATGCCCACCACCGCGAGCAGCGCGACCGTCAGCGCGGCGGGGAAGATCTCTGACGCGATGGTCCACGTCGACACGCTGCGGCTGCGAACGGCGGTCACCACGCTCATGACACCCTCTCGATGGCGCGCAGCTTGGCGCTGCGGGCGCGCGGGTTCCGGTCCCGCTCTTCGTCTGACGCCACCACCGGCTTCTTGGTCAGCGGTGCGAAATCGCTCGGCGCGACGTGCTTCACCGGCATCATCGGCAACAGCCCGCGCGGCACGTCGTCGGCCTCCGCCACCTGGCCGCACAACTTCTTGAAGGCCTGCTTCACCAGGCGATCTTCGAGGGAGTGGAAGCTGATGATCGCCGCCACCCCGCCCACCTTCAGCACCTGCGGCAGCGCCTCGAGGGCCGACTGGAGCTGCTCGAGCTCGCCATTCACCGCGATGCGCAGCCCCTGAAACGTACGCGTCGCCACGTGGAGATCTTTCGGCCACGCCGCCCGAGGTACGGCCGCCTTCACCGCGTCGACCGCCTGGGCCGTGGTCTGCGGCGCGCGGGCCTTGAGCGAGCGGGCGATGGGCCGGGAGAATCGCTCTTCACCGAACTGGTACAGCGCGTCGGCGAGCTGCGCTTCGTCGAGCCGCGCGATCAGCTCCGCGGCGGTCTCTCCCTCATCGCTCATGCGCATGTCGAGCGGCCCGTCGTGCTGAAAGCTGAACCCGCGCTCCGCCTCGTCGAGCTGCGGAGAGCTCACGCCCACGTCGAGCACCAGCCCGTCGACCGGCTCCGAGACCAACGACGCCAGGTCGCCGAAGGTGCCCTTCACCGCGCGAAACCGCTCTCCAAACGGCGCGAGCCGAGCAGAAGCCGCCTCGAGCGCGCGCGGGTCGCGATCGATGCCGATGACGGTGGCGCCCGCGGCCAACAAGGCCTCGGCGTGTCCACCTCCACCCAGCGTCCCATCGACCATTACGCGCCCCGCTTGCGGTTTCAGCAGCGCCGCCACTTCAGCCAGCAGCACCGTCTGATGAATGAACGGCATCAGCCTCGGGCCACGGCGTCGGCCCAGTTGGAAAGGATCATCTCCTGCGACAGCAGGTGAGGGAAGAAAGCCACCGCGTCGTCGACGGTCTTCAAGTAATCAAACGCGTCGTTGGCGCCCGCGCTGCGGAAAATGGCGTGCACGTACGGAGAGAGCCCCGCCA
>JAEUJT010000432.1 GCA_016793525.1 Archangium sp.
GGAGACGGGTTTGCGGCGGCGCTGCGGGTGCGGCTCATTCACGCGCGGGTTCGGCACGGGCTGCGGCGCTCGAGCGCGTGGCGGCACGACGACTGGGGCGTTCCCATCAACCAGTACGACATGGCCGGCACGTTGCTGCTGTTCTCGTCCATCGTGGTCGATGGGCTGCAGCAGCTCGGCGTGACGATGACGCGCGACGAAGAAGACGACGTCATGCACCTGTGGCGCGTGGTGGGCTGGGTCATGGGCGTCGACGCGGAGCTCACCTGCACCTCGCTCGGCGAAGCGCGCGAGCTCTGGCGGTTGCTCGACGCGACGCAAGCTGACCCTGACGACGACTCCCGGCGGCTCGCGAACGCGCTGATCGGCAGCCAGGCGCAGGGTTCGATTGGTGCGTGGCAGGGGTTTCTCTTCGCGATGTCGCGGCACCTCATCGGCGAGCGCTACGCCAACGCGCTGGGCTTCCCCAAAGGCCGCGCGTGGAAGCTGGCGCCGCTGATGGTGAGGCAGGTGGTGAAGAACATCGAGGCGACGGCGAAGCGCGTCCCCGGGGCGCGAGCGACGGCGCTGCGTGCGGGCATGACGTACTGGCGCCGAGCGGTCGAAGGCTCGCGCGGTGACGTGTCGTTCCCGCTGCCCACCGACGTGAAGGCCGAGAGGCGCGACTGAGCCCATGCGCGCGTTGGAGCTCCTCTTGAAACCCCGCACCGGGTTGGCATGGCTCGGCGGCGGAACGGCCGATGCTGACACCGCGCGGCAGCTCCGGGTGGCCAAGGCCGGCGCGTTCATCGGCGTGGGTATGTCGGCCTCGTGGGCCATTGGGCAGATTGCCGTCGGGTGGCCCTCGGCGCGGGTGAACGTCGCCGCGTTCGTCGCGTACCTCAGCGTGTTGGCGGTGCTGGCGGCGGGCTTCGGGCGGCTCGCGCGGCACCTGCTGTTCTGGGTCGCGGTGCTTCACGTGTTGGGGCTGGCCTTCACGCTGGCCGGCACCTCGGGGGCGGTCCACGTCTGGTTCGTGCTCTTCGCCGTCGCGGCGAACCTGCTCTTCTCTCCGCGCGAGCACCGCTGGCGCATTGGCTATGGCCTCGGTTCGCTGGCGGCCTTTGCCGTCATGCACCTGGGCTGGGTGCCGCTGCCCGTGTTGCCGGAAGTTCGGCCAGGCATGTTCAAATTTGTAGCAGCGGCGAATTTGCTGACGGTGGCCGGCTCCATCTTTGGGCTGGTGCAGCTCTTCTTGCGCGACCTCGACCGCGCGGAGTCGCAGAACGAGCGGTTGTTGCTCAACGTGCTTCCGCGCCGCGTGGTGGAGCGGCTGCGCGAGGGCAACGCGGTCATCGCCGACGGGCACTCCGAGGTGACGGTGCTGTTCGCCGACCTGGTGGGCTTCACGCCGCTGTCGGGCAAGCTGCCGGCGACCGAGCTGGTGCAGCTGCTCGACCGAATTTTCTCGGCGTTCGACGACCTGGCGACCGAGCTGCAGCTGGAGAAGATCAAGACCATCGGCGACGCGTACATGGTGGCCGCCGGAGTGCCCGAGTCACAGCCCGACGGGGCGCGGCGAGTGGCCGAGATGGCGCTGCGCATGCGCGACGTGTTGGCCACGATTCGTCGTGAGGTCGGCGTCGAGCTGGCGCTGCGCATCGGCATTCACACCGGCCCCGCCGTCGCGGGCGTCATCGGCAAGTCGAAGTTCGCGTACGACCTGTGGGGCGAGACGGTGAACCTGGCCGCGCGCATGGAGTCGCACGGGTTGCCGGGTGAAATTCAGCTCAGCCTGGCCACGTCGGAGCGCCTCGGCGCCGGCTTCGTCTGCGCGCCGCGCGGCCTGGTAACGGTGAAGGGCAAAGGCGAGATGGAGACGTTCTGGCTCACCGGCCGCCAGTGACGGTCGCGATGGCGTCGTACACCGCGTCGCACAGCAGCTGCGCTTCGCTCGATGTGAGGGAGAGTGGCGGCATCAACACCACCACGTTCCCCAGCGGCCGCAGCAGCACGCCGTGCCTCCGCGCGGCCAGGCACACCTGAAAACCCATGCGCTGCGCGAAGTCGTATTCGGCCTTGCTGTCGCGCGAGGCGACGAGCTCGATGCCCACCATGAAGCCGCGCCGACGAATGTCGCCGACGTGCGGCAGTGCGCTGATCCGCTCCAAGCCGCGCGAGAGCACTGGCTCGACCTGGGTCATGCGCTGCAGCGTACCCTCGGTCTCGAACAGTTCGAGGCTGGCCAGCGCCGCCGCGCACGCGAGCGGATTTCCCGTGTACGTGTGCCCGTGGAAAAACGTCTTCGCCTCAAAAAACGGGCCGAGGAACGCGCCGTAGATTCGCTCTGATGCGAGCGTCGCCGCGAGCGGCAGGTACCCGCCGGTGAGCCCTTTGGCCACACACATCAGGTCGGGCGTCACGCCTTCGTGCTCGACCGCGAACATTCGGCCCGTACGCCCGAAGCCCGTCGCCACCTCGTCGCACACCAGCAGCACGTCGTAGCGGCGGCAGAGCTCGGCCACGCCGCGCAGGTACCCGGGTGGGTGCATCAACATGCCCGCGGCGCCTTGCACCAACGGCTCGAGCACGAAGGCGGCGAGCTCGTGGTGTCGCGCGCGGAAGACCTTCTCCACGGCGTCGAGCGCCTCGGACAGGCAGTCTTTCCCCGGCCAGCGGTAGGGGTGCGGCGCCGGTACGCGCGTCACGTCGAAGAGGAGGTGACGGAAGCGCTGGTGGAACAGCTCCATGCCGCCCATCGACACCGAGCCCAACGTGTCACCGTGGTACGCCTCGGCGAGCGCCACGAAGCCGCGCTTCTCCGGGTGCCCCGTGAGTTGCCAGTACTGGTACGCCATTTTCACCGCGACCTCGACCGCGGTGCTGCCGCTGTCGGAATAGAAAATCTTCGTCAGCCCGCGCGGCGCGAGGGAGGCCAACTTCGCCGCGAGCTCGATGCTGGGCACTGACGCTTGGCCGAGCAGCGTGGTGTGCGACACTTTGTCGAGCTGCGCGCGCACCGCCGCGTCGAGCGCCGGGTGCCGATGCCCGTGGACGTTGGCCCACAGCGACGACACGCCATCGAGCCAGCGCCTCCCCTCGGTGTCGATGAGCCAGTTGCCCTCGGAGCGCTCGATGACCAGCGGCGCGTCGGCGAGCCACCCCTGCATCTGTGTGAAGGGATGCCACACGTGCGCAGCGTCGAGTGCGAGCAGGGCTTCAGTGCGGGTGGTCATGGGTGAATGCTCCGTGGTGCAGGGAGGCGAGCGCGGCGCCGGTTGTGCGCGGCTCGGCGCGGAAGTGCGGATGCGCGACGGAGCGTGCTCCGCGGTGCGGGGAAGCGAGGAGGTCGCTGGTGTGCACGGCTCGGCGCGGAAGTGCGGATGCGCGACGGAGCGCGCTCCGCGGTGCGGGGAAGCGAGGAGGTCGCTGGTGTTCGCGGCTTCGCGCGGACGTACGGATGCGCGACGTGGCGTGCTCCGCGGTGCGGCGAGGCGAAGAGGTCGCCGGTTGTGCGCGGCTCGGCGCGGAAGTGCGGATGCGCGACGTGGCGTGCTCCGCGGTGCGAGGCGTGTCGCGCACGCGTACAGGAGTACGTGCCGAAGCGGTGCGTCGCGACGTACTCGTATGCCTCGCCGCGAGCGTGGCTCCGGTGCGCTGTACGGAGGGGTCGCGCCGGAACGCGGCGGTCTTGAGCTCGCATACCTTCGCCGTGTGATGTGGTTCCGCACGGGAGCTCGTCGTGAACCGCGCCGGACGCCACCAGCGCTCCGGCACCGCGTCTCATGCCGCGCGGGCTCCGTGGAGCCACGGCTGGAGCGCCTCGAGCAACGCGTCGATATCGGCTTCGCTGTGGGCAGCGCTGACCGAGATGCGGAGTCGGCTCGTTCCCTCGGGCACCGTCGGAGGCCGAATCGCCTTCACCAACACGCCCCGGTGTCTCAACGCCGCGGAGGCTTCGAGGGCGCGCGCCGGAGCTCCCAGCACCACCGAGAAAATCGCCGACGTGTGCGGCACGCCGAGCCCTGCTGCAACCCGCGCGCAGTTCTGGTGGAGCTGGGCTCTCCGTTCGGAATGCCTCAACGCCTGCAGGCCCGCCAGCGCCGCGGCACACACCACCGGAGGGAGCCCCGTGGAGAACACGAAGCTTCGCGCCCGGTTGACGAAGAGCGCGCGCACCGTCGCGCTGCTCGCCAAATAGCCGCCCGACGCGCCGATGGCCTTCGACAACGTGCCCATCACCACGTCGGGCGTGACGCCGAGCGCTTCGCACAGGCCCGCGCCGGTCGCGCCGAGGACTCCGGTGGCGTGAGCCTCGTCGACCAACAACCCGAGCTTCTCTCTCCGGCACAGCGCGGCCAGCTCGCGCACGGGCGCGTGGTCTCCGTCCATCGAGAAGACCGTGTCGGTGACGACGAGCCTCCGACGGCCCGGGTGCTGGGCGACGAGACGCTCGAGCGCGCGTACGTCGGCGTGCGGGTACACCACGACCTGCGCCCGCGAGAGCCGGCAGCCGTCGATGAGCGAGGCGTGATTCATCGCGTCGCTGAACACCACGTCACCAGCGCCAACGAGCGCGGTGAGCGCCCCGACGTTCGCCGCGTAGCCCGAGGAAAACACGAGCGCTGACTCGCATTTCTTGAAGTCGGCCAGCGCCGCCTCGAGCGCGTGGTGGAGCGGCAAATCGCCCACCACCAGCCGCGACGCGCCGGCCCCGACGCCGGTGGAGAGCGCCGCGGTACGCACGGCCTCGCGGAGCTCAAGCGAATCGGCCAGCCCGAGGTAGTCGTTCGACGAGAAGTTGATCAGCTCGCGGCCCCCGAGGCGCACGTGGGGGCCTGGCGGAGAGTCGAGTGGCTCGAGCGTTCGGCGCAAGCCCGCGGCGTCGAGGTCAGCGACCTCGTCACGGGCCCACGCGTCGACGACTCCGCTCATACCGGCGCGGGCAGGTCGACGTTTGGATCCAACGGGCTCACGCCGGCCTTCTCGAACAGCGCCATGTCGTCGGCGTAGTCGGGGTTGTCGGTGGTGAGCAGCGTGTCGCCGAAGAAGACCGAGTTCGCGCCGGCCATCATACACAGCAGCTGCGCCTCGGCAGACAGCTGCTTGCGCCCCGCGGAGAGCCGCACCATCGCCGCCGGCATCATCAGGCGCGCGACGGCCACCATGCGAACCAGCTCGGTGAAGTCGACCTGCTTCTGTTCCTCGAGCGGCGTGCCCTTCACCGCCACCAGCGCGTTGATGGGCACCGAGTCGGGGTGCTTCGACTGGTTGGCCAGCGTCACCAGCAGCTCGCAGCGCGCGTCGATGCTCTCGCCCATGCCGATGATGCCGCCGGCGCAGACCGAGATGCCCGCCTTGCGCACGCGCTCGATGGTGGCGAGGCGCTGCTGGTAGGTGCGGGTGGAGATGATGTCGGCGTAGTGGCTCTCTCCGGTGTCGAGGTTGTGGTTGTACGCGTCGAGCCCCGCCGACTTGAGCCGCGCCACCTGGCTGTCGGTCACCATGCCCAGCGTGCAGCAGGCCTCGAGGCCCAGCGACTTCACGCCGCGCACCATGTCGAGCACCGAGTCGAACTGCGGCCCGTCTTTCACTTCACGCCAGGCGGCGCCCATGCAGAAGCGCGTCGCTCCGGCTTCGCGCGCCTTGGTGGCGGCCTCGAGCACGGTGTCGACCGACATCAGCTTCTCGGCCTGCACGCCCGTCTTGTAGCGGGCCGACTGCGGGCAATACGCGCAGTCTTCGGAGCAGCCGCCGGTCTTGATGCTCAGCAGGCTGCACAGCTGCACCTTGTTGTCCTTCCACACCGCGCGGTGCACGGTTTGCGCGCGGTACACCAGCTCGAGCAGTGGCGTGTCGTAGAGCGCGCGCACTTCGGCCACGGTCCAGTCGTGGCGGAGGGGGACAGTCGATGTCGGCTCAGTGTGGGCGTGGGCGGTGATGCCAGGCGTCATGGCTGCGGAGGTAGGGCCAGGTCGAACCCTTGTCAACCTCTCAGCGCTCCGCTGGTTGACGAGCCCTCACGTCGCCGGCGGCAACACCACGCGAAAGGCGCTGCCTTCGCCGGGCACGCTCGTCACCTCGATGCGACCCTGGAGGTTGGTGACGATGTTGTAGATGACCGACAGCCCCAGCCCGGTGCCGACGCCGGTGGGCTTGGTGGTGAAAAACGGGTCGAAGATGCGCGGCAGCACCTCGGGGGAGATGCCCGAGCCGGTGTCTTTCACCTCGCCGACCACGTCGCCCGTCTCCGAGGTGAAACACGACACGGTGATTTCTCGATGGCCGGCGCCTTCGGGCGGCAGCGCGTGCACCGCGTTCAGCAGCAGGTGAATGAAGACTTGCCCCAGCTGGGCCTCGGTGGCGATGACGTCGGGCACGTGGTTGAGGTGCTTCTGCACCCGCCCGCGGTAGTTGGTCTGGAGCCGCAACATGCTCAACGCGCGCTCGATGACCCGCACCAACGACACCCGCGTGGTCGGCGAGTCGGGCCGAGAGAAGGTGCGCAGGTCGCTCACCACGCTGACGATGCGGTTGGCGCCTTCGAGGCTCTCGGTCATCAGTTCCCGCAGCTCGCGGAGCGCGTCGGGCGACGGCAGCTGCTCGAGCAGCTCTCCGGCTTGGGTCAGGTTCGAGAGGATCCACGACAGCGGGTTGTTCAGCTCGTGCGCCACGCCCGCCGCGAGGGTGCCGAGGGAGGCGAGGCGGTCTGCCAACAACAGCTGGCTCTCGAGCTGGTGGCGCGGCCGCACGTCGCGCACCACCACGTGTTGGAGCGAGGCGTTGATGGGGCGCACCGTCACCTCCACCGGGAGGAACCGCCCGTCGCGCGCGCGGAGTGAGCCGAGCTGCGCGGTTGGCCCTGGCTGCCAGCGGAAGCGGTCGTCGAGTGTCAGCTCCGGCAGCGACATGGTCTTCAACGTGTCGACGGCGTACCCGAGCAGCTGCGCCGCGGCCGGGTTGGCGTCGCGAATGCGCAGACCTTGTTCGACCAGCAGCATCGCGTCGGTGGCGTCGAGGAACGCGGCGCGGAAACGTTGTTCGCTGAGCGAGTTCTTCGACGCAAAGCACACGTCGTCGGCCAGCTGGCGGAGCAGCTCAAGGTCGTCGGCGAGAAAGGCCTGGCGCTCGACGCTGCCCAGCGTCAGCACCACCTTCAGCTCGCCCTCGTCGAGAATGGGCACCATGGCGGCGCTGCGGCAGCCCGCGGTCTCGAGGGTCGCTCGCAGCCACTCGGGCGCCTGGTCACGCGCGAGGTCATTGGCGATCCACGGGGTGGGGGGCGCGCCGAGCAACGCCCGGAGCTGCGCCACGGTGCCCACCGGAGGAGAGGGTACGTCGGCGTCCATCGAGGTGATGTGAGCGACGGCGTAACCGCCGATCTCCACCAGCACCTCGCGGGTCCGTTTGCGGAGCTCCCTCGACGTGCCGAGCGTCAACATCGCGCGGTTGACCGCCAACAGCACCAGGTACAGGCGCTGGAGCCGCGGGAGGCGCTTGCAGTCTCCGGTGACGGGCTCGAGGTCGACGAGCTGGCCCTGCGCGCCGAGGAGTGCGCCCTTGGCGTCGAAGTCGAAGGTGGCCCACACCGCGACGTGCCGCCGTACGCCGTCGAGCCCGTCGAGCGTCAGCTGAAGGAACAGCGGGGCGCGGAGGGCGAGGGCGGCTTGCACCTCGGAGGTCACCCGGGCCAGGTCGCGCGGCGCGATGCGCTGCTGAAGGTTCTGGTACGTGAGCGGGCGGCGCGATGCGGGCAGCCCAAGGCGTTTCAGCGCGGCTGCGCTCAGGCGTACGGCGCCGTCGCGGTGGGAATACGCCCACGCCGCCCACTCCACAGTCGTCGGCGGGCGAGGTGCGCGCTTGGGCATGTCAGACCAGCGGTCAGGAGGCGCTGGTGCCCATGTTGGGGTGGTACATCGAGATGCACTGCGCGTTCTTCGCGACCTCGATCGCCTTCGTTCCGGGCGGGCAGAACCGCAAGTAGTACGGGTCGATGGAGGCGGGGCAGTAGTGCGTCACCAGACTCCGCCGAGTGGAGTCTGGCGTGGTGATGGGCGAGCCGCCGTGCGCGAGGTCAGCCGCCCAGATGAGCACGTCGCCCTTCTTCGGCAGAAACGCCTCGAGCGCGATGCCTCGCGCCTTCGCGTGTTCGTGGAGCTCCTGCAGGTGCTCGTCGTGGGTCTCGTTGCCGTCGGTCGGGTTCCAGTGCTTCTTCTTCGGCGGGTACACGTGGTCGGGGAAGCGGTGGCTGCCCGGGTAGTAGCAGAGCTCTCCCGAGCCCTGGACCACGTCTTCGAGCGCGAGCCACGACGCCGAGAACCACAGCGGGCGGTTGACCACCACATAGGCCGAGTCTTGGTGAATGGCCTGCGTCGAGCCGGTCTCGAAGTGGAGCCCCTGAAAGGCCTTCACGTCTGCTTCGTCGAAGATGGTCTGGAGGAACTGCAGCACCGGCCCGGCGAACATCAGCGCGCGGGCTTCAGGCAGGTGCACGTAGGTGTCGAGGTACTTCGTGAGCGGCGCGAGCCGTGGCGCCTCGGCGGCGGAGACGATGGTGTTCGGGTTCTCTCGGGTGCCCGGCACGCTCGCCCGCATCGGGTGTGACGGGTCGCCCAGCGCGCGCTCGAAGGCGCCGAGGTACGTATCGATGTCCGCGTGCGGTACCGCGCGTTTGAGAATGACGAAGCCGTGCTCGACGAAGAACGCGACGTTCTCTTTCAGCCGCGATGACCAGCCGCGCTCCTTCGCCCGCGCGTCGACCAGCTCGGCTGCGTTTGAGAGGTCGGTCCATAGGCCACCAAATTTACTGGCGTACGACGTGCCCTTCGGTTGGCGCAAAAGTCGAACGAACTCTTCGAGTTGGCTTCGCATGCGCGCGGCTTAAATCGTCGTCATTGCGTCTGAGTCAAGGTCGGTCGTGCGAGTCGTTCAGGCCCCGTGCTCGTGCAACAACACCGGCGCGAACTTCGCGGCGTCGCACGACGCGAGCACGTAGCGCACGCCGTTTCGTTCGCCGACGAAGCCCGCATTGATGCCCGGGCCGTGGAGGTGCCCGTACACACAGGTCGCCGGCTTCCAGGCCTCGAGGGTCTGGGAGAACGCGGTGTCGAGGCCGTTTGCGTACACAGGGGGAAAGTGCACCGCGACGACGCGCAGGACCGGGGTGCTGGCCTGGGCTTCGAGCTTCGCGGCGTCGTCGAGGCTCAGTTGCAGGCGCCGCACCTCGCGCTCGATGGCGCCGGGGGCGATGGCCTCGTCGCCCATTTCTCCGCCGGGCATCGGGGGCGCTTCGGGGGCGGTCCACAGCCGGGAGCCGGCGATGAGGTACGGGCCCACGCGTACGGCGCAGTTGTGAATGAAGCCTGAGAAGCTGCGGTACGGCGCGAAGAGGGTGCGCAGCTTGGCGCTCGAGTCGCCCCACCAGAAGTCGTGGTTGCCCCGCAGCAGCACCTTCTTGCCCGGGCGCTCATCGAGCCAGCGCAGGTCGTCGAGCACCTCGGTAGGGCGGGTGGCCCAGGAGATGTCTCCGGCAACGATGATGACGTCGTCGGGGGTGACCATCGCGTCCCACGCTTTACGGAGCGGCTCGGGGTGGCCGATCCACCCGAAGCGGTCCATGTCTTTGCCCCGCGTCGACGGGAGGTGGGTGTCTCCGATGGCGAACAGGCGCATGTGGGCGCGGCCTGTAGCTGACGGAGTGGTCTTACGCGAGACGAGTTACGCCAACCGCAGTTACGCGAGTGCAGCGTCGATGAGGCGCTCGGACTCGGCGTCGAGGCACACGAACTCGGCGCCGATGCCCTGGGGCCCGACGTGGGTCACCCGGCAGAACGCGCTCACCAGCTGGGAGTCTTTCTTGGGCGCGAACTGCACGTGCAGCGTGGCGTGTTTGGCGACCGACTTGCGGGTGTTGATGAAGAGGCCTCCGCGAGACAGCTCGCTGGCGTAGTCGATGTCGAAGGTGTCGTCGGTGGAGGACTGGTGCTGCACCAGGAGTCGAACGGGCTGGCGGGTCTCGGTGCGGCGTTCGTTCATGGGATGCGGACCATGGCAAAGACCCGGGCTCGAGCGCAAATCCCCCCCGGCCCAGGAGGTGATCCACGCACCGACATGACGAGTACTGAAGCGGCCTCCGCGCGCGTGTATGAGGGCGCGCGTGAAGCCCGTCGCGCTCGACGCCACGCTGTGGGACGCACCCGTGACGGGCATCGGCCTGTACCTCGCGCAGCTGCACCGCGGCCTCGTCGACGGTGGAGTTGCGGTCGAGCGCTGGGGTGCCGCGTCGTCTGGCGAATTTCCACGAGGCCGTACGCCGCGCTCGGTGTGGACGGTTGGCGCGCTCCCGGTGGAGTTGGCGGAGCGAAAACCCCGGCTGTTCCACGCGCTCGCGAACTTCAACCTGCCGCTGACACGCGTGCCCGGCGTGCCCTTCGTGCTGACGGTGCACGACCTGGTGCCGCTGCTGCTGCCCGACACGGTGTCGACCGCGTTTCGCTGGCAGTTCCG
>JAEUJT010000443.1 GCA_016793525.1 Archangium sp.
GGGTTCCGCGAAGCCGCCAAGCGGGTCGCTGACCTCGACGCGCTGGCGACGTAGAGCAGCCGCCGCCAGCTGGCGCACCTCGGGCACGTCGAGGGGCTTTTTTCGGAATGAGGAGACGTGTCTCACCAGTTGCGGTGCAGGGCCCTGTCGACCGCGCGTCGCCGAGAAACGCTCACGGCGCACACGCAGACGCGCAGCACCGCCCGATGGCGTCGTGCCGAGGCCAGCACGTACGACGAGGAGAGCAGCCCGAGACGGCGGGCGAAATACGTGTCGTGTCGCGGCGCGTGGCTCTCGCGCACGAGCGCGACTCGACTCATCGAACCTTCACGTCGACCCGCCGCATGTCACACGACGGGCACGCCGCAAATGTCCGCGCGCTGTCACCCCGCGCAGGCCACCTCGGTGACGCCCGGGCGCGAGTCTGCCCCCAACAAACGCCGACCGCGGCACAGCGTCAAAGACAGACACACGCCGATGTATCAATCTGCCGACTGAACTCCACCCGTCAGCACGGGCACTTTCGCTGGCGAGGAGCCAAGCTTCATGGTGAGGGTAAAGGCCGCTCCCGAGGGGCTCAGCGCCACGTCGAAGCGCGGCCACGCCTGGGCCTCGAGCGTGCGGGCGAAGGCGTCGAGCCGCTGCTCGTTGATCCGGTGCGCGTCGCCCACCGCGTTGACGATGTTGCCGACGTAGAAAACCGAAGCCAACACCGCGAGAGAAATGCCGAACCCCCACTCCGGCTGCCGCCGCGCCAGCAGCGCCACCGCCCCGGCAACCGCCCCGCCGGTGAGCGCGAAGGCCAGGCCCGCATCGACGAAGCGCCCGTTGGAGACCTGGCCCGCGCCGGGCAGCACCGCCGACAGCACCCCGGCCAGCCACGGCGTCTTCAGCGGCAGCGCGGCGCGCTCGAGCCGCAGCGCCTCGAGCCGGTGCGCGGCTTCGGCCAAGGGAGGCGCCACCACCAGCGGGCCCGGCGGCGGCCGCGCGAGCATCACGTCGACGAAGGCGCTCAGGTACGGCTTGAGCCCCAACGGCGTTTCGTCCGACAGCGCGGCGAGGTCGTCGCCGCAGTTCTCCCACAGGCGCCGGGTGAGGCACACGTTTGAGGCCTCGAGCAGCTGGGCCGCCGTGCGCGCTGGCGGGCCGCCCGACATCGCGCGCCCGAGGTGAAACCGCGACGCGTCGACCTGCCGGGCTCCGGCGTAGAGCTGCCCGATGCGGAGGTCGGCGTGCACCGCGAAGGCACCTCCACGGGTGAAGCCGAAGCGCTTGAGCTCGGTGATGGCTCGGTAGGTGTCGTGCTCGGTCACCAGGTGCTCGGCGAAGGCGAGGGTCGCGTCGGTCTCCGCGGTGACCACCTGGCCCAGCACCACCATCAGCAGCCAGCTCACGGCGCCACCTGGTCCGGCCACAGCCACGACAGCGTGGCGTCGAGTGGATCCACCAGGTGCACGCCTTCGAAGCGGTAGAAGCGGTCGACGTTGAGGTGCCCCCGCATCAGCCGCGCCCCGAAGAGCACCAGCCCGAGGCCCAGCCCCACCCGCTCGATGGCCTGGTGCCCGTAGAGGGAGCACGACGGCGAAAACGCGCAGTTCGGGCCCTTCGCCGACGACAGCGTGGCCCGGTACGCCAGGTACACCCCGCGCGCGATGGTCTGCGAGAGCGACGGGCGCGCCATCGGCTCGGACACCGGCACCGGCGACTCGAGGTCGAACGCGGGCGCCAGCGGAGCGCTCCAGGGCCCCGGCGACTGCGCCACGACCGCTGCGGTGACGAACGCCAACACGCGCGCCACGGTGCTCGATGCGCCGTGGTGTTGCAAGTGAAGGCGCCGGCGAATCGCCGCTCTGAAAGCGACCCAGGGGATGCGATTTCGGGCTCGTCAGGAGGTCGAACCGCGGCCTCGGTGACGGAGGCCGGCAGGCGCGTTCCGGTGGCCTCGGGAAGGGGGTTGGACTACACCGCCCAGCATGGAATTTCGCATCGCTGCCGACGAGCTGAAGAAGGCGCTGCACCGGGCGGGCGGCATTGTGGAACGCAAAGCCACCATGCCCATTCTGTCGAACGTGCTCATCACCGCCGCCAAGTCGGGCGTGACCGTGACCGCCTTCGACTTGGACATCGGCATCGTCAGCGAACACGCGGCCGAGGTGGCCAAGCCCGGCGCCGTCACCGTCTCCGCGAAGACCCTGCTCGACATCGTCAGCCTGGTGCCCGAGGCGTCGCTGACGCTGAAGAAGCTGCCCAACAACTACGCCGAAATCACCTCCGGCGCGGCGCACTACAAAATCGTGGGCATGGCGCCCGAAGAGTTTCCCAAGCTGCCGAAAGAAGAGAACGCGCCGCTGGTGAAGCTGTCGGGCACCGCGCTGCTCGAGATGATCAAGAAGACGCAGTACGCCATCTCCACCGACGAGACCCGCTACATCTTGAACGGCGTGTTCTTCGAGCCGCGCGAAGGCGGCAAGGTGCGCATGGTGGCCACCGACGGTCACCGCCTGGCGCTCATCGAGCGGGCGCTCACCGGCGACTTCAAGCTCAAGTCGGGCGTCATCGTGCCGCGCAAGGGCCTGTTCGAGCTCAAGCGGCTGCTCGAAGAGGCGCCAGAGGCCGAGTGCCAGCTGGGCTTCGCCGAGAATTCTGCGCTGTTCAAGAAGCCGGGCCTCTCGATGGTGATGCGGCTCATCGACGGCCAGTTCCCCGAATACCAGCGCGTCATCCCCAAAGAGGGCGAGAAGCAGGTGCTCGTCAACCGCGGCCGCTTCTTCGACGCGCTCAAGCGCATCTCCCTCGTCTCCGCCGACAAGTCGAACGCGGTGAAGGTGGCGCTGAGCGAGAACCTCCTGCGCATCACCGCCAACAACCCAGACCTCGGCGAAGCGAAAGACGACCTCGAGGTCGCGTACCGCGGCGGCGACCTGACCGTCGGCTTCAACGCCAAGTACATCCTCGACGTGCTGTCAGCGATAGAGAGCGACGAAATCACCATCGAAATGGGCGACGAGCACAGCCCGGGTGTCATGCACGCCCCAGGTGACCGCTCGTACACCGCGGTGGTCATGCCGATGCGCGTCTGAACGCCCGTCGCGGAGCGTCTCGCTCCCGGTACAC
>JAEUJT010000450.1 GCA_016793525.1 Archangium sp.
TGGAAGCCCGGCACCGACACCACGAACTTCCCCTGCGGTGGCACGTTCTGCCTCCAGCGCCAGGCGTCGAACCAGTGCGCGCTGTTCTGCGACAACGGCCGGGTGACCGTCTCCGCGCCGGGCTCGATCGTGTGCCTGTGCGAAGGCCTGGGGCCAGCCGCCGTGAGCATCTGGAACTGAGCACTCCGGGCTACGCGACCCAGAAGTACGCCGACGCCACCAACGCCCGGTTCGCCGTGACCTTGGCCTTGGTCGCCAGCGCGCTCAGCGTTCGATCTTTGTCGGCGTAGCGCTGATCTTCGGCGGTGCGCAGCAGCTGCAGCTTGCGGCGGTACTCCCGCTCGAGCCGCTCGGCCCCGGCCCGCGACTTGATGCGCTCGGTGGGGTCTTCGATGTTGGCCACGGTCTGGCGCGCGGCCTCCCATTCGGCGCGGGCGCGATCGAGCTGCTGCCGGGGGGAGAAGAGCGTGTCTTCGGTGAAGCGGTCGGCGCGGTCGCGCGAGGCGTCGAGCTCGATGGCGCTCCGGCGCTCGGCCATGCGGAGGATCTCGTCGCGCGCAGTGATCAGCGCCTGCTCGTGGTGCACCGCCACCGACACCGTGGCCGGCTTGCGCGTCGTCTCTTCACGCGCGGTGACGCGCTGGAACAGCTCGGCGTCGGCCAGCGGGAGGACCCGAAAGCCCTCGCCGTGTTTGAGCAGCACCAGGTGCACCAGCCGCTCCTCGGGCTTCAGGCCAGACAGCTCGAAGCGGTACACGAACCACCAGCCCTCTTTGCCCTGCAGGTGCGCCAGCTGGCCGGGCAGGGTGGATCCGTCGAGCGTCAGGTACGAGACCGCGTCGGTGGTGCGCGCGCGCACCTCTTTGGCGGCGAGCGCCAGCTGCCGGCGACCCACCGCGGCCGAGCCAAGCACTGAGCCCGTGAGCGAGCGCTCAGACTGTTTGCGGCGGGTGAGCGCGTCTTTCGTCGAGTCACCCGCCACGCGGAGCCGCTTGCGCACGTCGCCGTCGAAGCGCTCGATCAGCGTGGAGCGCGCCGCAGTCATCGTCTTGTCGATGCGGGTCTCGAGATCTTTTCGCAGCGCATCGAACGCGGCGTTGATCTCCTCGGGCATGCGGCACGACTGGTAGATCTCGAGCACCCGGCGCTCGAAGTCGACGCCGCTCTCGAGCGCGCCGAGGATCTCGTCTGACGCGCCGAACACGCCGTCGAACAGGTTCAGCTTCTTCTCGAGCAGCTCGTACAACCGCGCGTCGGCGGCGTTGGAGCGGTTCAAGAAGTTCAGCACCAACACGTCGCGCTGTTGCCCGTAGCGGTGGCAGCGGCCGATGCGCTGCTCGACGCGCTGGGGGTTCCACGGCAGGTCGAAGTTCACCACCAGGTTGCAGAACTGAAGGTTCAGGCCTTCAGCGCCGGCCTCGGTGGACAGGAGGATCTGCGCCCGGTCACGGAACGTCTCCACGAGCTGGCGTCGCGCTTCGGGCGTGCCCGCGTCGCCGGTGAGCTGGCAGATCTGCCCCGCGTACCCGTGCTCCGCCAGCAGCGCGGCCAGGTAGTCGAGCGTGCGGCGCGACTCGGTGAAGATGACCGCCTTCTCGGGCCACTGGTGCGCGCGGGCCACGGTGAACACCCGGTCCAACGCGCGCTTGAGCGCTTCACCCTTGGCGTTGATGCGAATGCGCTCGGCCCGCTCGGCGAACTGGCGCAGCTCCCAGACCTCGCGCTCCATCGCCGCCAGCGAGTGCTTCGGCGTCTTCGCCTCGTCTTCCCAGTCTTCAGCTTCTTCGGCGTAGTTCTTGGTTTCGTCGGGCTCGAACAGCTGCCCCATGGCCGCTTGGCCCGCCTTGGCGAACTTGAGCCGGCCCTCGAGCGTCTCCGCCAGCTTGCGCAGCGTCGGCGCGATGGCGAAGGTCGAAGACGCGAGCAGCTTTCGGTACACCAGCGTCAGCAGCGTGCGCTTGCCCGGCTCAATAGCGGCGCACTCGTTGCGGCGCAGGTACTCGCTGACGTCGTCGTAGAGCGACTGCTCGTCGGACGACGGGGTGAAGTCTTCGACCACCGAGCGGCGGTTGGTGTAGCGAACGTATTCCTTCACCTGCCGGCGGAGCGTGCGCTGCACCACGGGCGCGAGCCGGGCGCGCAGCTCCTTCGAGGCACCGTCAGGCAACCCGCCATGGTCGGGATCGACCGGGTAGTGCGCGCGGAACGCGTCTTCTGGCCCGAGGATCTGCTCGTCGAGGAGCGAGAGCAGCCCGAACAGCTCAGACAAGCTGTTCTGCAGCGGCGTGGCGGTGAGCAGCAGCTTCGGCGAGCTCTTCAGCCCCGCCTTCAGCGCCTTGCCGATCTTGTTGTTCGGTTTATGCGCGTTGCGGAGCCGGTGCGCCTCGTCGATGACCACCAGATCCCACTGGATCTGGCCCAGCTGCTCTGGGCGAAACGCCGCGAACGGGTGCGAGGCGATCACCACCGACGGCTGATCGAATACGTTGCCCGTCGCGCGAACCGTGCGGCCGTCGATCACCACCGCGTCGAGATCGAACTTCTCTTTGAGCTCTTGCTGCCACTGCGACCGGAGCGTCGCGGGCGCCAACACCAGCAGCCGCGTCTTCCCCTCGGCGGCCAGCTGCGCCATCACGATGCCGGCTTCGATCGTCTTCCCCAGGCCCACTTCGTCGGCCAACATGCAGCCCCCGCGAGAGAGCGAGTCGAGCGCGAACACCGCCGCCTCGAGCTGGTGGGGATTCAGATCGACCCGCGCTTCCGACAGCGCACGCACCACGCGGGCGGATCCGTCGCCGGCCTTGCGGGTCAGCTCTTCGGCCAGCAAACGTTCGTGAAAACGCGTCAGTCCACGCGGGGCCTCAGCGAGCGCCGCTGGCCCAAGGTCCGTCGAAATGCGTGGGACTTCCGACATGGGCGCGAATTGTGATCAGCGCGAACCACCTGTAAAGCCTGAGTTTTTTGAGGCCGATTTACCGGCCTGGAACGCGTGTCACGAAACCGCCCGCCAGCGACGCGATGGTGTGGATCTGTAAGAAATGTAGGGAAACGTCAGTCGGCGTTCAGTTCGACGAACGCTCGTCAGATGGCGCGGCGTAGGTCGGGTGCAGGTACTTGCGCAGCAACCCGCGCGCGTAGGAATGCACCGCCCGCGCGAACAAACGGCCGGGGCTGTTCGACATGCCCCACACCTTCGCCTCGCCCACCTCGAACCACGCGTTGACGGCGATGCCCAGCACCGCACCCGTGATCGTGACGCGCGCGCCGTTCCACTCGCTCTGGAGCCCGAAGCGCTGCGCCCAATACGCCAGCAGCTGCGTCACCCGCTCGCGTGCCTCGTCTTGCGCCAGGGTGTGCGGCACGGTGAGCGCCAGCTCGTCGCTGGAGACGGTGTCGGCCACCACCGCCGGCGCCGCTGCCTGCTTGTCATCGGCGTACGTCGCCGCGCTGACGAAACAGACCAACGCGCATGTGACGTGACGTCGCACGGCGCCGTTATACCTCGCGTCGAAATGGCACGGCCAGCAGTGAGTACACGCCGCCCTGGTCGAACGTCGGCACCCCGAGCGGACGCGTGCGCCAGAAGTTCATTGCGATCGCCAACCGCAGCTCGGGCTCTCGCGGCAACCGCCGGAGGGGAATGTGCCCGTTCGCGTCGAGCACGCCGTGGGTGCGCCGCCCGTCGAAGAAGCAGAAGCGGTTGGGTTTGGGCTCCACGAGATCGAAGTCGTGCACGTCGGGCGCGAGCGCGGGGTTGCGCGGGTTGGGCCGGCGCCGAGTCACCGCGAGGAGGCCTCCGCGACACCGATTCAGGTACAGCAGCGATGACACGTTCGGAGACGTCGTGCGGCCGGTGCGCTCGAACAGCGCGTTGTCTCGATCGACGTGAAAGTCGACGCCGACGTTCGAGGTGCGCATGCGCGACAGCCACCACTCCACCCCGGCGATCTCTCGCGCGGGAATCAAGGAGCGGAGGTGGAGCGCCGCGTCCTCCACCAGGTTCGACGGCTTCGCGTTCATGTCGAACCAGAAGGTCGTCTGGTAGGTGCGGCGGAGCCCGGCGTCGCCGAGCCGCACCACCGCGTCGCGGAGCCGCTCGAAGCGCCGGCGGGGGAGCGCCCCGTCGACCAGCGTCACCAGCGGAGTCATTTCCCCAGCGACAGCACGTCGCTCACCGCGCGGCCTTCACACGAGGCGGGCGTACCGAGCTCGAGCAGCGCGGCCAACGTCGGCGCCACGTCGATGGCCCGCACCGGTACCGGGAACACGCCTGAGCGAACGCCTTTGCCCGCGAGGAGCAGCGGCACCTCGGAGTCGTACGAATACGGCGTGCCGTGCGACGTGCCCCGGGGCTCCGATTCCAAAACGTGGACCGGCTTCAGCACCATCACCACATCGCCCGAGCGCTCCGGGTACCAGCCGTGCCGCAGCGCCGCGCCGAACCCCGCGGCCTCGACCGAGGCGAGATCGTCGCGCGCCATCGCCAGCGCCACGTCGGGCAGCTTGGCCAGAAACGCCGCCGCCGCGCGCCGCACCACCGCGCCGTCGAGCTTCTTGTCGGCGATGGCCCTGAGGTCGAGGTACACGTCGGTCTCTTCGACGGCCAGCACCGCGTTGGCCACGCCCAGCTTC
>JAEUJT010000491.1 GCA_016793525.1 Archangium sp.
CGGCGGCACGGGCCTCGATTCCACTGGGCGCGGCGTCTATGGCCTTCGCGTCGAGAGCGTGTCGCAGGGGCCGCTGACGATGCGGCAGGGCGCCATCTCCATTCTCGGCAACATCGCCCCGCACGGCGCGGTGGTGCTCTCCTCGCAGCTCGGCGCGCAGCTGAGCCTCACCGACAGCACCATCGCCGTCGAGGGCACCGCGCAATGCGGGAACGACGCCATCGGCGTGCTGCTCTCGTCGTCGCCGGTGCGCCTGGAGCGGAACGCCATCACCGCGGGCCAGGCGTCGTTTGCGTGCGGCATCTACCTCTCGGGCACCGCGGCCGAGGTCTACGGCAATAGCATTCGCGTCGGCTACAGCAACGGCGTGACGCCGAGCTGCACGTCGAACGGCGCCAGCGACATCGCCGGAGGTCACGCCATCGACGTCAGCAACACCAGCTCGCTGCGCGCCATCGGCAACACCTTCGACCCGGGCGGCGTGACGGGGCAGGTGGGGCCGACCATCGGCGTCGGCCTCAACGTCGGCTCGAGCGCGGTGCTGAGCTCGAACATCATTCTCTCTGGCAGGGGCCCCGACGCGCGGCTCCTCAGCGCCGGCAATTCCTCGAGCCCCACCTTCACCGCGGCGAACATCACCAACAACCACTTCTCGAATTCGTACGCGAGCGCGGTGTCGACGCGGGAGTGGCTCTTCGACGGCGGCGTGGTGCTCAACGGCGGCGCCGGAGCGGGCAACACCTTCGGCGGCACCACCACCTGCTTCGCGGCGCCGGGTGTGCTGCCTGACGGAGGGGCCGGGTTCCCCCATTTCCTCGCGCCGGGGAGCGCGTGCACCGACAAGGGCGTCATCGGCACGCGCACCGATGCCACGGCGGTGACGCTCGACCTCTTCAGCCGGCCGCGCGATGGAGGCGCTGGCCCCGACATCGGCGCCGTCGAAGGGCCGTAGGCGGTTGAGGGCTCTCGCCGGTCAATCGGCGAGGCGGCGCGGAGCTCCAGCGGGCGCGACAGACGCGGGCGGGCCGCGTACAACGGAGCCGTCCATGAAGGTGGTGTGTCCGCAGTGCGACAGCCTGTTCCCGCTGGAGCGCTTCCGCGTCGAGGCGGGGGTGTTGACGGTGACGTGCACCAAGTGTGGCGCCGACTCCAGCGCGACCCAAGGCGCTCCCTCGTCACCTCCGCCGTCGTCACCCGTGGCCCTGGCGGCAGCGGCGTCGACGCCGTCGGGGGTGCACGGCCAGCTCGCGCGCTCGCTCGTTTCGTCGCCCGAGGCCAGCAACGTGGTGTCGCTCAAGACGGCCGCCACCGGGGCAGTGGAGCGCGCCGCCGACGCCGCGCGGAAAGACCCGTTTGAAGTGCCCTCCGGGTTGTGCCCGAAGTGCCTCGCCAAACGCGTCGAGCGCGCCGCCTCGTGTGCGCTGTGCGGCCTGGTGTACGCCCGGCTCGACGTGCGCTCCCTCGCGCCGCCGGCGTGGTTGGCCGACGCGTGGCGGTCGCTGCTCGAGCAGTGGGGTGACGAGGCGCAGCACGAGAAGCTGCGCAAACGGGCGCTGCAGACCGACTCATTGGCGGCGGTGGGTCGGCTCTACCGGCTGCGCCTGGTGTCGGTGCCCGATGACCCGTACGCGCTCAAGGGCCGCGACGACGTGGTGAAGCTGGCCACCGCACCGGTGACGTTCCGCCCGATGGAGCCCACGTCGTCGGCACCTTCTCGCGCCAAGCTGGTGGGCGTCGCGGTGCTGATGTCTGCCGCGGTGGGCTTGGTCATCGTGTTCCTCCGCACGCTGCTGGCCCGGGGCGCGCCCTGACCTCGGCGTACGCCAAACGACACCTCACCATCGACGGCGTGTTGGGGCCTCACGGTGCGCTGTCGGCCGCGCTGCCGCGCTTCGAGCACCGCCCGAGCCAGGTGGAGCTCGCCCACGCCATCGACGCCGCCCTCCGCGACGGGGCCTTCGTGTTGGCCGAGGCGGGCACTGGCACGGGCAAGACGCTGGCGTACCTCGTGCCGGCGGTGCTGTCGGGCAAACGGGTGGTGGTGTCGACCGCGACGCGCACGCTGCAAGACCAGATCTTCTTCAAAGACGTGCCGCTGCTGCGCGACACCGTGGGGTTGGACTTCAGCGCCGCGCTGCTGAAGGGCCGGTCGAATTACCTCTGCGCGTACCGCTTCGAGGCCTTCGAGCAAGGGCCCACCTTCGCCACGCCCGAAGACGCGTCGCACTGGCCTCGCTTTCGCCAGTGGGCCTACGGCACGGAGTCGGGCGACCGGGCCGAGGCGCGGCTCCCCGACGTGTGGAGCGCCTGGGGCGCGGTTTCCACCACCGCCGACGCATGCCTCGGCGCGAAGTGCCCGGTGTACGACTCGTGTTTCGTCACCCGCGCGCGCCGCTACGCCGAAGACTGCCAAGTGGTGGTGGTGAGCCACGCGCTCTTCTTCGCCGACCTGGCGGTGAAGCGGCGCGGCGGTGACGCGATGGGTGTACTGCCGCCTTACGACGCCGTGGTGTTCGACGAGGCCCACGCGTTGGAGGACGTCGCCACCGAGCACTTCGGTCGCCTCGTCTCTCCGGCTCGGGTGTCGTCGCTCGCCACCGACGTGCTCGGCGCGCTGGAGCCCACCGACGCTGGAGCCGCGGCGTTGTCGGCCCTCGGCATGGCGCTCGAGTCGCGCAGCGAGGGGTTCTTTCGCACCGCCGGAGTCGTCGTGCGCCAGGCGGTGGGCGGGGAGGGCGGGTCCATTCGTCTCACGACCGAGGGCCTCGAGCCCGCGCAGGCCGAAGCCAACGCGCTGCTGGAAACGCTGGGCGCGGTGGCCGCCACGTGCCCCGAAGACGACGGCACGTTGGGGCCGCTGCACCGCCGCGCGCTCGAGCTGGCCTCGGGCCTCGACGCCATCATGCGCGCCGACGACGTGGAGCAGGTGTTCTGGGCCGAGCTGAAGGGGCGCTCGCTCGCGCTCCGGGCCGCGCCCATCGACATCGGCGCCACCTTGGCCAGCCAGCTGTACGGAGACGTCGACGCCATCGTTTTCACCTCCGCCACGCTGACCGCCGCGGGCGGAGCCTCCGTTCCCCGAGGCAAGAAGCAGACGCCGGAGCAGCCGCACGGCTTCGACTACGTGGTGCAGCGCTTCGGTCTCGAGAAGACGGCGTGGCGTGCGGTGCGCGTCGACTCGCCCTTCGACTACCCGACGCAGGCGGCGCTGTATGTGCCGCGGCACCTCCCCGAGCCCTCGCACCCTGAATGGACAAAGGCCTTCGCCCGCGAGGTGCTGCGGCTGGTGCGCATGACCGGCGGCCGCGCCTTCGTGTTGTGCACCACGCTGCGCCACCTCGACGAGGTGCACGCGCTGCTCCAACCGCACCTCCCCGTGCCGGCGCTGAAGCAGGGCGACGACTCACGCCGCGCGTTGCTCGAGGCCTTCATGGCGCAGCCCTCGGTGCTCTTCGGCGCGCAGAGCTTCTGGGAAGGCGTCGACGTGCCGGGCGACGCGCTGTCGCTGGTGATTATCGACAAGGTGCCCTTCGCGCCGCCGAACGAGCCGCTCCAGGCCGCGCGCATCGAGGCGCTCGAGGCCAAAGGGGGCAGCCCCTTCAACGACTACCAGGTGCCACAGGCGGCGCTGTCGCTGCGGCAGGGCTTCGGGCGGCTCATTCGCACCGCGAGCGACCGCGGCTTGGTGGTCATCGGCGACGTGCGGCTGGTGACGAAGCGCTACGGAGCGGCGCTGCTCGACAGCCTGCCCCCGGCGCACCGGGTGTGGACGCTCGAGGAGGCGCGGGCCTGGTGGAACCGCGGCGCCACGTCGTGATCGGCGTGGTATTCTGAACAACCATGTCCGGCTCCGCCACCGCCCCAGTCGGTTTTGACGTTCGCGTCGACCACGAGCGCTCCATCCTCCGCCTCAACATGTGGGGCTTCTGGGAGGCGCCCATGGCGAAAGACTACGACCGCGCGGTGCGCAAGGCGCTGAGTGAGATTGCGCCGCCGTTCGCGGTGCTGGCCGACATCAGCAACTACCCGCCGCAGAAGCCCGAGGTGCAGGCCGTGCACGGGGGCTTGATGGCTGCCGCCAAGGCCGCCGGGGTGTGCCGCGCCGCCAACCTGGTGTCGTCGTTCTTGAGCCAGAACCAGATCCGCCGGCTCTCCGAAGAGAGCGGGTTGCCGGCGTTCTCGTTCTATTCTGACGCGGCCGAGGCGACGCGCTGGCTCGAGGCCGGCATCGCCGAGGCGCGGGCCGCCAAGCCGTAAGCGCTGGCCGCCAAGCCGTAAGCGCTGCACCCTGGAGCTTCTGACTTACCCGGCGCGAACGAGCTCGATGTTCAGCTCGATGGTGACGCGCTCGCCCAGGTACGCGGCGCCGGTGTCGAGGGGCGCGTTCCACTTCATGCCGTAGGCGGCGCGGTCGAGCGCACCGGTGGCGGTGAAGGCGCGAATCGGCTTGCCAATGAAGGGGTGGTTGCGCTCGCCGAGCTCTTTGGCCTTGAGCTCGAAGGGCTGGGTGATGCCCGCGATGGTCAACGTGCCGGTGAAAGTCCACTCCGCGCCGCTCTTGGCCACCTTCGTGCTCTTGAAGCGCAGCTGCGGGTGCTTCTCGGCGTTGAAGAACTGGTC
>JAEUJT010000514.1 GCA_016793525.1 Archangium sp.
CATCATCAAGAAGGCCTACGTCTACTCGGCCAAGGTGCATCAGGGGCAGGTGCGGAAGTCGGGTGAGCCCTACCTCATTCACCCGCTCGAGGTCGCTGGTCTGCTCACGCAGCTCCGCCTCGACGAGGCTTCGATCGTCGCGGGCCTGCTCCACGACACCATCGAAGACACGCTCGCCACCGTCGAAGAAGTGCGCGAGCTGTTCGGCGACGAGGTCGCGCTCATCGTCGACGGGGTGACGAAGCTGTCGAAATTCTCCGCCTCGCAGCAGCTGTCTCAAGAGGAGAAGCAGGCAGAGAACTTTCGCAAGATGCTGGTGGCCATGGCGCAAGACATTCGCGTCATCTTGGTCAAGCTCGCCGACCGCGTGCACAACATGCGCACGCTCGAGCACATGAGCGAAGAGAAGCAGGCCCGCATCGCGCAAGAGACGCTCGACATCTACGCGCCGCTCGCCAACCGGCTCGGCATCAGCTGGGTGAAGACCGAGCTCGAAGACCTCTCGTTCCGCTACACCAAGCCGAAAGACTACGCCGAGCTCGAGTCGAAGGTGGCGCGCAAGAAGAAGGAGCGCGACCGCTTCATCGACGACGTGGTGGGGCTCATTCAGGGCAAGCTGAAAGACTCGGGCGTGCCGGGCTCCGTCTCGGGCCGCTTCAAGCACTTCTATTCCATCTACAAGAAGATGCGTTCGCATGAGCTCGACTTCGAGCAGGTGCCCGACGTCATCGCGTTTCGCATCGTCACCCCCGACGTGGCCCAGTGCTACGCGGCGCTCGGCCTCATTCACCAGACGTGGAAGCCGGTACCTGGCCGCTTCAAAGACTTCATCGCGATTCCCAAGCCGAACATGTACCAGTCGCTGCACACGACGGTGATCGGCCCGCTCTCGGAGCGCATCGAGATTCAGATTCGCACCGAAGAAATGCACCGGGTGGCCGAAGAAGGCATCGCGGCGCACTGGGCGTACAAAGAAGGCAAGAGCGCGATGACGCGCGACGACGAGAAGTTCGCGTGGTTGCGCCAGCTGCTCGAGTGGCAGCAAGACCTCAAAGACCCCAAGGAGTTCCTCGACACGGTGAAGGTCGACCTCTTCACCGACGAGGTCTTCGTCTTCACTCCCAAGGGCGACGTGAAGAGCCTGCCGCGGGGGGCCACGCCGGTCGACTTCGCCTATTCGATTCACTCCGATGTCGGGGCGAAGTGCGTCGGCGCCAAGGTGAACGGGAAGATCGTCCCCCTCCGGTACAAGCTGAAGAACGGCGACCAGCTCGAGGTGCTCACCAGCCCGCAGGGCCACCCGACCAAAGACTGGCTCACCTTCGTCAAGACCAGCCGCGCCCAGCAGCGCATCCGCGCGTTCCTCAAGGAGCAGCAGCGCGACAAGAGCCTGCAGCTCGGCCGCGAGCTCACCGAGCGCGAGTTCAAGCGCTACGGCCTCAACCTGAACAAGCTGCTCCGCAGCGGCGCCATCAAGCAGCACCTCGACGGCTACGGCGTGCACAACGAAGAAGATCTGCTGGTGGCCATCGGCTACGGCAAGGTTCAGCCGAGCCAGCTCGCCGAGCTGCTGGTGCCTCCGGAGACCGCCCAGGCCGCGCGCGAGGCCAAGGCGCCGTCGCAGATCGCACCACCGTCTCCGTCGTCGCCCAGCGGCATTCTCAACAGCGTCACGTCGCTGGCGAAGAAGGTCGTCGGTATTCGCACCACCGGCGGTGTCTCGGTCGGCGGCATCGACGACGTGCTCATTCGCTTCGGGCGCTGCTGCAACCCGGTGCCGGGCGACGCCATTCTCGGCTTCATCACCCGCGGCCGCGGCGTCACCGTGCACACCGCGTCGTGCGAGAAGGCGCGCGCGACAGATCCCGAGCGCAAGGTCGACGTCAGCTGGGACGTGAAGGGCGACTACAAACGGCCGGTGACGCTGCGGGTGCTCACCGCCGACCGACCGGGCCTCCTGGCCGACATCTCCCAGGCGTTCAGCAAGAAGGGCGTGAACATCTCCCAGGCGAACTGCCGCGCCACCGGAGATGATCGCGCGGTGAACACCTTCGAGGTCACCATTTCTGACTTGAAGCAGCTCAACGACCTGATGCGCAGCATCGAGAAGCTGAGCGGCGTGTTCACCGTCGAACGCGTGTAGCGCAGCGCCGCTTCAGCGAATGCGCTTGAGCTCAGCGAATGCTCTTGAGCTCAGCGAATGCTCTTGAGCACGGTGCGCGCCGTGGCGGTGGTGGCGAACAGCTCGTGCCCGGCTTCCCACCGCAGCGACTCCTGCAGGCGCTGCTTCATGCTCGGGTTCGCCCGCACGTCGCTCGGCACCTCGCGCAGCGCCGCGCGGAGCAGGCGGTAGTACGGGTCGGCCTTCTTCTCGCTCTTGTCGATGTGCGACGCGACCTCGCGCAGCAGCATGTTGTCGCTCACCAGCAGCGGGAAGAGGGGAGCGCCGCCGGTCGCGCCGTACTGGAGCAGGGCCACCGCGTCGCTGAAGAGCCCGCTCAGGCCGAACCCGTCGCCGAACAGGTTGAGCTCGCGAATGCAGATTGCGCTGAACTCGTTGAGGAGCGCCGCCAGCTTGAGCGCCTTGAGCGCCCGCTCGCCGGTGAGGGTGGCGAACAACGTGCGGGTGGTCCACTGCGGCTCGAGCACCACGTTCGAGGGGTGAAAGCCGGTGCCCTCGGTGGTGGAGCAGAAGCGCATCTGCGCCTCGATGGGAGGCCCCTTCGACGCCGGCCCGGAGATGATGCGCACCACCATTTCGCCCACCGACGCCGGCACCACCGCCGAGCGGCCGAAGGTGTCGGTGAGGCCGGTCTTCACCATCAGCGGCACCGGCACGTCGACCAGCTTCGCGGGGAGGGTGCCGGGAATCGCCGCTCGCAACCGAGGGATGAGCTGGGCCGCGATCGACTCGAACGAGACGGTGATCTCGTACCCGTCATCGCGCAGCGCGTAGAGAAAGTCGTCGAAGCGCAGGAACTGCTTGCGCAGGAACGTGAGCTCGAACTTCTTGGCGATGGAGAGCCCGGGGTTGAGCGAGAGCCGCTGGAAGATCTCGGCGATGACCCGGTTGGCGCGCACCTCGTCTTCGCTCAGCGCGGTCGGCCGCTCATGGCTGAACAAACCGGGCGAGAGCTCTTTGAGCACCGGCGTGCGATCGGGCGTGCGCACGTTGCGCCAGTCGACGAAGTCGTACTTGAGCGGCAGCAGCTTCGGCGCGAGCTCCGGCAGCCGCACCTTGCCCTGGCGAAACGCGGTGGTCGTCGCCTGCACGCCCAGGTGCAGCTGCTCTGGCGTGACCTCGAGCGCCTTCGCGAGTGCCGACGGGTCGCTGAGCGCGGCGGCCACCACGTCGGGGGGCGGGCGAACCCCGGTGCGCTGCATGAGTTGTTGCAGCACCATTTCCATGGCGGCCGAGCCGCGAAGGTTGGGGCCCAGGCTCATCAGTACCTGAGGCAGGCTGACGAGATCTTTCGACTGGTACAGCAGGTCTAAACTGCTGGGGGCCGCGGTCTTCGACCCGATGCCGAACGCCGCGGCGACATCGACGTCGTGCTGAACCGACGGCGCGTCGCCCCCTCCGATGTGCACCGCGTTGATGCCCGAGTTGATCGCCAGCATCGGCGGCGGGCCTGCGGGGCGCTGCGGGGGGCGGCTGGAGACGGGGCGAAGTGAGGCCGACGAAGGGGACGACACCTTGGGCAGCGACGCGCTCGAGGGCGACGAGGTGTACGGCTCGGCTGGGCGAGCTTGTACCCCCGAAGGCGTCGACTGAACGCCAGGCGGGGCCGACATGATGCCCGACGGCGCTGAGCGAATGCCGCTGGGCAGCGAGTCGAGCGGGCTGGGGCCCGACACGATGGTTTGGTTCTCGAGCTGGATCTTCGGCTTCAGCGCGGGCGTCGTCGCGGTCTGAGGCGTGATGCGCGGCAGCTTGCTCTGCGACGGCGGCGGCGGCGCCGGCTCGGCTGGCTTCGTCGGCGCAAAGCCAATGGTGGTCGGCTCGTCGTTCGAGTCCGGCGGGGTGTCGTCATTCGGGGGCGTCATGGCGCAGGCCGTTTCATTCTACTCGAAAAGGGTCGCGCCGCGCTCTCACGGCGGCCGAACGGTGGCGATTCGGTGGGTGTTGATCAGCACCACGTTTTCGCCGCTGCGGAGCGCGAAAAAACGCGGCGCCCCGTTGAGAAAATCGATGGCCCGTGAGCGCTCGGGGGAGAGCTCGGCGCTCAGCGTGCCGACGAAGGTGCTGCCGGTGTCGAACGTCACCTCGAGTGTGAGCTCGCGGTGCGTCGACGACACCTCGGCGGCGTCGCCCAGCGCCAGGGGCTCCGAGGCCGCGAGCGGCTGCACCTTGGCGAACAACACCTGCGCCTTGGCCACCAGCAGCGCGCCGCCGCCCTCGACGGTCATGGCGAAGAAGGGGTCGCGCCGGTTGAAGAGATCGCCGGGCGACTCCGGGCCTGAATAGGCGATGGCGCTGGGCTGCAGGTGAATGTCGCCGATCACCGTACGACCGTCAGAGAGCACCACCTCCGAATGATGCGGAACCGTCACTCCCCACGTGCTCATGCGAGTCCCTCCGCAGCGCACGCTGGCGCACTCGGTGAGCGAAGAAAAGTTTTGCTACGGTGCCTTCATGACGCGACACATCATCTCCACGTCCGACGCGCCGAAGGCCATCGGGCCCTATTCGCAGGCCGTGAAGGCGACGGGGGCGCTGGTGGTGTGCTCCGGGCAGATTCCCCTCGACCCGGCCACCGGCGAGCTGGTCACCGGCGACATTCGCGCCCAGACCGAGCGGGTGATGTTGAACCTGAAGGCGGTGCTGGCGGCGGCGGGCGTCGATTTTTCGCACGTCGTGCGCTGCGGCATCTTCCTGGTCGACATGAACGACTTTTCGGCGGTGAACGAGGTGTACGGCCGTTACTTTCCCGAGGCGCCTCCGGCGCGCGCAACGGTGGCTGTGGCCGCGCTGCCCCGTGGCGCCAGGGTCGAGATCGACGCGTTGGCCGTCGCGTGACGTGTCGCGGAAGCGACGTGGAGCGGATCATGGTGAAGCAGCTTGTGGTGGCCACGCTGTGTGTGTCGTTTGGAGCGTGGGCGCAGGGAACCGCGCTGGCCCAGGGCACGCCTCCGGGGTGGTCTCCACCGCCGTTGGTGCCAGCGAGCCCAGAGGCGCCGCCGCCGCCTCCTCCTCCGTCGGTGCCGGGCGTGGCTCCGAAGCTCACCCCGTCATCGCAAGCGTACCCGTATTCTCCGTACGGCCCCGGCGCGAAGGAGCCCCTCGAGCCCGAGATCGGCTTGATGGTGAGTGAGTCGCTCTTCGGCATGCTCACGGCGGCCGGCGTCACGGTACTCCCGTATTTCCT
>JAEUJT010000527.1 GCA_016793525.1 Archangium sp.
CGGTGCTCGAGACGTCGCCCGGCGCGGTTCCGCTGAAGCCCACCGGCACTGCCACCACCTGGCCCGGAGGCACCTGCGTCGTCGGCGCGGAGAACGAGGCCTGGTTGAAGCTGAACGACACCGAGGCCGGGAGGTTGCCGCTGTTGCGCACCGACAACTCACCCGAGCGAACGATGGGCCCGGGACTGCTCACCGAGATGCGCGGCCCCACGGGCGTGATGGCCACCGTGCCCTGGCGCGGCGGCTCACCGGCGACGTTGCTGGTGAAGGTCACCGGCTCCTCCACCCGCCACGGCGCGCCGCTGCTGAAGGCGCCGCCATTCCACCGGACCACCACCCGCGCCGTGGCTCCCGCAGCGATGGGCACCGCCACGCTCGACTGCCCGTTGGCGAAGACGAAGCGCGACGGGTTGGCGCTCAGCGCCACGGTGACGTCGATGGGCGAGGAGCTCGGGTTCGACAGGTCGAACGTGCCCTCTGCGGTCGGCGTGGCACCGCCGCATGCCCCGCTCAGCTCGATGAACGTGGGCGACACCGTGAAGCCCGAGGTGACCGCATTTCCAGTGAGCGCCGCCGCACCTGGGAGTGGCCGGCACAGCGCCGCGGAAGGCGTGCTCACATTCAGAGTTCCACTCAGCCGCCCGGCCGTGGTGGGGCTGAACGACACCGGCACGCGCGCCTCTCCACCCGCTGGCACCAACACGTCGGCCGGCGACGTGAAGGCGCTGGGCGTCGGGCCGAGCTGCAGCCGCACCGGGAGGTTGCCGAAGTTGAACAGCCGCGCGAGCTGCTGCGACGTCTGGTTGGGCGCGATGTCTGGAGCGGCGATGGACGGCGTCGACCACTCGATGATGGCCCCGCGCGCGCCTTGGGTCAGCTGCACCACCTGGGGCGAGCCGCCGTCGAGCGACGTGGTGACGGTGAGCACGTCGGAGAAGTCGCCGGGCACCACGTCGACCTGCGCGGGAATTGGCTTCGGCGCGATGGAGATGGCGACGCTGCCCGATGGCGACACCGAGGTGCCCGGTACGAAGCCGGAGATGGTGAACGGCGAGGCGCTGCCTTTGCCCAAGGTGGCTGCGGTGAGCTGAAACGCCGACGAGCCCGCGTTGCCGAATGACACCGACTTCGCCGGAGCGCTGTCTCCACAGTCGGTCAACCCGAAATCGAGGTCTCCACCGCCAGTCAGCTGACCGTTGGTGCCGCGACCGCTCAACGTCAAGGCGCGGTCGGCGGTGCAGACGTCTCCGCTGACGATGGTGATACCGACGGCCACGTTGGCCGTGAGCGCCGAGGAAGGCGTGAAGGTCACCGGCACCACCGTCGGCACTGGCGGCGGGCCGAGCGGCGTCGGGGGCACCACGATGAGCCCTCCGTCGGGCACGGAGAATGGCGGAGCGACGGCCAGCGCCACGGTCACCGGCGACGGGCCGTAGTTGTAGAGCGCCGTGTCGAACGTCACCTGCGCGCCGATGGCCTGGTCGCCGAAGTGCACGTCGGTGGCGAGCACGGTCGAACCAGTGAGCTGAAACTGGAGCGGGATGCTGAAGCCCGGCTGCACGGGATCATTCGTGTGCACCACGAGCTGCGCACGAGAGAGCGAGTTCGGCTGCGCGTCGGAGACCGGCGAGGTCTTCACCGCCAGCGTGAGCGTGCCCGTGGCGCCCGGAGCGATGGTGCCCGACGCGCCAGAGACGATGCGAAAGCCCGCCGGTTGAAAGCCTCCGAGATCGGAGGAGTAGTCGAGCGGCGCAGTGCCCGAATTTTTCATCGACCACGTGCGCTGTGGAGCCTCCGCACCACACGCTGCGCTGCCGAAGTCGACGTCGAGCTGGGTGAGCTCCACCTGCGGCTGGCCGGCGTCGTAGGCTCCCGCGTCAGCACCTCCAGCGTCCGGAGCGCCCCCGTCGAGCGGGCCACCGGCGTCGTGCTCGGGAAGACCACCGTCGGTCTGCGGCGTCGGTGCGGGGCATCCGGCCAGCACCACCATCGACATCGTCAGCCATGCGCGCATCGACTTCCCCCATTTCGGTCAGAGGGGGAGGAGACGTGACGCGTGGTTGGAACTCAATCCAACGAACGTAGGAGGGGGCTCAGCGGTAGCGGTACCTGTCGCGACGGCTGAGGCCGCGCTGCACCAGGCCGGAGATGACCAGTACCAACATCGCGCCCAGCGTCGACCAGATGAAGCCCGACGGCGCGAACTCCATGATGTTGCCGTCGGCTCGGAAGAACGAGCCCACCGCGCCGCCGATGAACGAGCCAATGGCGCCGAGAACGAAGGTGCCGAACAAGCCCATCGATTGATTGCCCGGGTACAGCGCTCTCGCCACCAGGCCCGCCACCAAACCAATCGCCAAGAAAATGAGCAGGGCCATGTTCGCAACTCCTTCGTGCTTCGAGTGTGCGGGGCAACTGAGCAACCGCGATGCCACGGCGATTTGGGCCGGACATCAAGGGGTTCCAGCGCGGATCAGCCGGGCACGAAACGCACAGTGGGGCGCGCGTGGGCGCTACAAGGTCAGCCGAAGCCCGGCGTGCCCGCCCCAGAGGACATCGGCGCCAGCGGTGAAGACGCGGCCTCCGAGGCGGAGGTGGAGCAGCTGAACGATGGGCACCACGACCGACGCCTCGACGCCTCCGTCGACGCCGGCGCCACCCACCAGCAGGCTCGGTCGGAGCTCCAGCCCCACCTGACGGAGGCCGTCGCGCCAGAAGACGTAGGTGTGCGGCAGCCCCAGGTCGAACCCGTCGCGCACGCCTGACGACGTCACCAAACGGCGGTACCCGAGCGCCAGGCCGCCCTCGATGTGCTTCTTCGGCACGGGGCGCAGGAGCAGGTGCGTCGCGAACTGGCTGAAGAGCCCCGACACGTCGAACTCCGCGTCGAGGCCGAGGTAGCCAAACGCCGCGGTGAAACGGCCTCCGAACGACGCGCCCACCAGGCCGAGAGTCGTGGAGCCGAGCGCGCCGCCCACGCCGTCGAACGCGAACGTGGGACACCTGAAGCGCTGCTGCACCACCTGCGGCGCCTCGCTGTCGAAGACGTAGACGGCGACGGGGAGCACCGCGGCCAACACCACTCCCAGAATCACCAACGCCCGGCCATCCAACGAGCCTGACGCGGGAGACGACGTACCCACCGGCCCGGCTCGATGCGTTTGACCCGAGGGACCCGGGCCCGATGATGACGACGACGAGGTCCCCGAGCCGCGCACGACC
This sequence comes from Archangium sp., assembly GCA_016793525.1. The sequence goes on from JAEUJT010000527.1 coordinate 3,223, forward strand.
ACCACGCCACCTGGAAACCACACCACCGCCGGCACGCCGAAGCAGCGCTGCATGTAGCCGGGCTCTTGGCGTGGAGGCATCGGCGCGTCAGGCGGCAGCGGCGGGTTCGCCACGTACGGCGGCTGGAGAATCTCCTGCGGCGGCGCGGGTTCTTCCACCGGCGGCAGCGGCGGGCTCGAGGGCTCGGGGGGTGGCTCTTGGGCGAAGGCCGTCGCGCTCGCGGCCAACACCACCAGCGCTCTGAGCGTCAGCGTCACGCGGGTGAGCGTAGTCGACGCGCTCAAACGTCAGAAGAGGACCGACGTGCAGACGCTGGCGGCGTCTCCGTCGCTGAAGCGTTCGAGGCCGCGAAGCCAACGCCCATCTGATCAACGGCTCCAGCGGATCACCGCCTCGAGCGGCACGTCGAGCGCGGCGGCGCTGGCACCCGAC
>JAEUJT010000014.1 GCA_016793525.1 Archangium sp.
ACATGACCTCGTACGGCGTCATGCCCTGCTCGCGCCGTGGCACTTTGGCCACGTCGAGCTCGATGCCGCTACCGGCCCGGCCCGCCATTTCGATGGACGACGAGGTGAGCCCCGCCGCGCCCATGTCTTGAATACCGACCACCGCGTCGCTCGTGAACAGCTCGAGGCACGCCTCCAACAGCAGCTTCTCGGTGAACGGGTCGCCGACCTGCACCGTGGGGCGCTTCTCGTCAGATGACTCGTCGAACTCGGCCGAGGCCATGGTGGCGCCGTGAATGCCGTCGCGCCCGGTCTTCGAGCCGACGTACAGAATGGGGTTCCCGACCCCCGCGGCGGTGCCCTTGAAGATGCGGTCGGCCTTCACCACGCCCACGGTGAACGCGTTCACCAGGCAGTTGCCGTCGTACGACTCGTCGAACGCCACGTCGCCGCCCACCGTGGGCACGCCGATGCAGTTGCCGTAGCCGCCGATGCCCGACACCACGCCCTTCACCAGCCACTTCGTCTTCGGGTGTGAGGGCTTGCCGAAGCGCAACGAATTCAAGTTCGCGATCGGCCGCGCGCCCATGGTGAACACGTCGCGCAAGATGCCGCCGACGCCGGTGGCCGCGCCCTGGTACGGCTCGATGTACGAGGGGTGGTTGTGCGACTCCATCTTGAAGGCCACGGCGTCGCCGTCGCCGATGGAGACCACGCCCGCGTTTTCACCGGGGCCCACCAACACGTGCGGCCCGGTGGTGGGGAACTGCTTCAGGTGCACCCGCGACGACTTGTACGAGCAGTGTTCACTCCACAGCACCGAGAAGATGCCGAGCTCGAGCAGGTTCGGGTGGCGGCCCAGGTGGCCGACGATGCGCTCGTATTCATCGGTCGAGAGCCCGTGTTGCTTCACCACGTCGGGCGCGTGCGGCGCGGTCACCATTCGAGGACTCCCCAGGTGGCGAAGGTCGTGTTCGGCGTGGCGAGGTCGAGCAACGTCAGCGAATACGACTCGTGACCGCGCTGACCGATGAGCACCTCAGGCACGTTGTCGCCGTTCAAGTCGGTGGCGGCGACGAGCTTCACCTCACCCTCCAACCCGCCCAACACCCACGACCAGGTCTCCTCCTTCGGCTTCTTCATCGCGATGGCGCCGTGGGTGGAGATGAGCTGCCAGTACGCCGGCTCGGGCTTCACCTTGAAGATGAAGCGCTCGATGGTGACGGGCGGCTCTCCCTCCTCGGGGTCGCGCGGCCGCGGCTCTCGGCGGCCCCAGACCGGCGGCTTGTCGGTGAGCTCTTTGGGCAGCTTGGGCGCGGCCCGCGCCTCCTCGAGCTGAAACACGACGGCCTGCTCCGGCCACGTGCCGAGGAGCGTCTCGAATGGCACCTCGTCGACCTCTGGTTGCTCTTCGTCGCCGCGCTTGGGGGCCCCCATCGTCCACGCGAGCTGGGCGACGCAGTCGGCGCCGCAGTACGGCTTCATGCGCTTGCGGCCCTTCGTTTCCCACTTCGCGCCGTCGAGGCGAGACACCTGCATCTTCACCGGCAGCGAGGACGCGCAGGCGGGCCCCTTGGCGAGGGCCTTCTTCACCCCACACACCCAGGGGAACAACACCTGCACGGCGTCGCTCTCGTCAGACTCCGTGCCCTGTTCGGCGATGAAGAGCACGCGCGCGCCCTGCGTCATCACCGTGGCCACCAGCATCGCGGTCAACATAGGGCGGCACCTTCGTGCAGACCACGTGGCCGTTCAAGGACTGTCGCCAACCGCTCTTCAGTCGAACACGCCGCGGCGCGCCTGATCGCGCTCGATCGACCGGAAGAGCGCTCCGAAGTTCCCTTCGCCGAAGGAGAAGTGGTTCTTGCGCTGGATCAGCTCGATGAAGATGGGGCCGATCAGGTTTTTGGTGAAGATCTGCAGCAGGTAGCCCTGCTCGTCGCCGTCGACCAACACGTTGCGCGCGCGGAGCTCGTCGAGATCTTCGGTCAGCTGGGGGAACCGCTGGAACACGTCGAAGTAATATTCGTCGTCCATGTCCAGCGTCTCGATCGCGGAGCCCTCGAGCGCCCGCAACGACGACAGCAGGTCGGTGGTGAGAAAGGCCAGGTGTTGAATGCCGGGGCCTTTGTACTCCGTCAGGTATTCGTTGATCTGCGACTTGGCCTCGTCGGCCTCGTTGATCGGTATGCAGAAGCGCCCGCATGGCGAACGCAGCGCGAACGACGTCAGCCCGGTCTTCGCCCCTCGAATGTCGAAGTAGCGCACGTCTTCGAAGCCGAAGACGCCGCGGTAGAAGTCGGCCCACCGCTGCATCGTGCCCTTCTCGACGTTGTTGGTGAGGTGGTCGATGGCCAAGAAGCCCTTCGGCTTGACCAGCTCGGGCGACTCCAGCTCGACGAAGCCCAGGGCTCGCCACCCCGCGGCGCCGCCCGGCACGTCGACGAAATAGATGAGGCTGTCGCCGATGCCAGAGATGCACGGCACGGCGCGACCGTCGACCCGGTAGTCACCTTCGGTCGAAGCCCGCGCCCCGCGCGCCGTGGCTTCCGTGAGCGCCTTCGCCGCGTCGCGCACCCGCCACCCCATCGAGCAGATGCTGGGGCCGTGTTGGCGCGAAAACGTGGCGCCGAACG